>NZ_DJAS01000028.1:0-22010 GCF_002429765.1 Sphingobacterium sp. UBA5996 | reverse complement strand
CAAATCAAACCGTAATATCCATTTCGCTCAACTTTGTAAAGATCCTGTATCATCAGTAGCACCTTTTCGGCTCTTGCTTTATCGTTATCCAGCGCTTTCTCAAACTCTCGGCGTGCGTGTGCCCAGCAGGCCAGATGGGTGATATCTTTCTTTTTTCCAAACTTTTCGTAGGCGGCATATCCATCCGTCTGCAGATATCCTTTAAAGTTATCCAGTATGGATTCAGGTACATGGCCACCGCGGGAAGGGTTATAATCGAACAGCACCGTCTTATCCAAAGGCGAGTGGTAGACCCAAAAGTACCCCTGATGGGCAGCTCCTTTTTTATCGCTGTCCAATACTTTTATTACTGTTTCGTCTACTTGTAGATATCCCTGTGATTTAGTATCGAACAGGAGCTGTTCATACAATGGTTCGAGTTTTTCCAGTGCCTGCCTGGTCCATCCTTCAATAGTTGATGATGGGATCTGTATATTTTCCCTTGCGAAGATCTGCTTCTGTCGGTATAGCGGAAGATGGTCCTGAAATTTACCCACCAATATCATCGCTAGTAGGCTCGGGCCTGCAATCCCTTTGTCAATAACCCGTTCAGGAAGCTGGGCAATGGATACGCCATCTCCGTTTTTGGCTGCATATTTATAACGGATGTAACGTTTGATATAGAATTTGGCTGGCTCGCACTCCAGTTCTTCGGTAATTTCTTTACCGATGCACACCATTTCAGACAGATCACCTTCTGGGTGGATTTCAATCTCTTCCACAGGGAGGTGGGCAGGTAATTTAGCACGCCCTTTATGGTTGGGGCGCTTGCGGATGTATTCGATTTTTTGCTTAACTTCTTCTTGTTGCTGCTCTACTTCCGCAGGCTCTGCCTTAAAAGGAAGCATGGTCTGATTGGGGTCGCCTTCAAAGCGCTCACGCTTCTGGCCGAACTGCATGCGCTTATACATGGCCAGTTGGGATCCCAGATAATCTATCTTTTCATCACGACTGGAAATGACCTTGATAAGGTCTTCTTTTGAGAGATTTTCCAGTGCATTTTCCATAGGGTAAATATACAGAAAAAGCGGCTTTTATCCTATTAAAAACCACTTTTAAGGTAAAGAGAAACGTTTTTTCTGAATACTTTTCACAACCTGTATACCTTCAACCATCAGTACAAGATCACTCCAGGACAACTCATTGTTTTTTAGATCTGGCGGCAGAAAAGTTCCGGTTTCCAGGCGTTTGTAATACAGCACAAAGCCACCCTTCTCCCAATGCAGCAGCTTAACGTGCGTACGGCTACGATTCAGGAACACAAATACTTCACCACTGGTAGCCTGCCGCTGCATAGCCGAAGCGATCAATCCGCAGAGTCCGTCAAATGATTTACGCATGTCACAGAAGCCGTCATAAAGGTAGAACCGGTGTGATGAGCCTAGAGCAAACATCAGTACAAGCGAATAAGTTGAGAAAGAAGTCCAAGATCATTCGCAACCTTGATACGTACTCCGTTGGGGTAGATAATTTCAATATCATTGTTTTTACTCGCTTTATCGATGCTTAAAAAGCCAGTAGAAGACTTATCGCTTTCTTTGGTTCGGGCAATCCAATAATAAAACTTGGCCTCATTGATCCCGTTTTCAGCACAGTACGCCTTCTTGCTCTTTCCGCTATGCTGCCAGTCTGCTATCATCGATAACATATATTCTCGTTTTTCTTGTATCATCATGACACAAAGCTCGATACTAGATCCCGATTATAAAATATGTACTTGATAGGATGGATACGATTAATCGAGCAAAAATAGATCTATAGCACCTGTCTAAATACCCCGATCACCTGGAGATCTACAGTCTCCTCATCTTTCAGTACAATGGGACTATAGGAGTCATCTGAAGACTTGGGTAAGAGGATAATTTCCTGATGTTGCCAGCCTTCATCCGTAATGGTCTTTTTACTAGAATACTCCTTAATGGTATAATTGGCTCCAAAATCGCGATCTTCAAAACTACTGGATTCAACCAAACAGATCAGACCATTTCGTGAACCGCCCTGATAGCGCTCAAATAAACAGATCGAACCATTGGGAATAATCTTATTCATGGACTCCCCCACTACTTTACAGGCAAAGTAACGTTGTGGATCCTGGGATCGCTCTTCAACTTCAATATACTGCAAAGTCTCACTTTGCTGCAATTCGGAAAAATTGCCTGCTGCAACCGCTAAATCATAAAAAGGTATACTATGAGCGGAAGGAACAGCGCTGATCGAAACCCCATCCTTTTGTTCTACATCCTGTTTCTGCTGTCGTTTGATAAACTGCGAAAGGTATGCGCTAAGATTATCATTACAGACGTAGACATAGGTTCCCCGGATCCCACGAAATAGGATTGTACGGTAGATATTGAGGATATAATTTTTAAGAACTTTAGGATCGCTAATGGAGTTCTTCCCATTTTTATCTTTGTATCTATCTTTATAGACAACGAAGCTCTTGGTCGTAAAGTCATAATCCAACTCTGGGCCGATGATCAACCCGGTATAGTTAAGATCATAACCTTGGGTGGTATGGATACAGCCGACCTCATTGATTGCATTGGGCGAATTGACCCAATCTACATCCGTACTATTCCATTGCAGCTGACTCTCTCCAATAACAATATCGTTGAGCGTGCGGTCATTTTTGGAAATCCATTCCCATGCAAATCCCGCCACCATACGGCATAATCCTTCTTGCTCATTTTTACTCTTGATCGTAGCGACCATTTCATCAAGATCGTCAAATAGCTTAAAATCATAATGGACACTTTCAAAAAGCTTGGCTGGCATCGCTGCTCCATCTTTAAAGATCCCATGGATAAGATCCATATAGGGTGCCCCGCCCCTGACGCGAAATTGTGAACGCAAGCGCTCAATACGGGTACTACTTTTGAGCTGGAGATCGATAAATCGCTGTGAGTCGACATCCGACGGCTTAATAGACTGAAACTCGTCGTAGAATATAATGGAACGGTCGGCTTGCTGTTCGATCCAATCCAGTTCAGAACAAGTCAGTTCATCAAATCCCAATTGCTGGGATACCTTGCGGAAAGTACCATAATAGGCTGCTAGATTTTTCCATTGCCGCAGCCGGTGCCCTTCGTCCACAATCAGGAGATCGTATTTTCTCTTGGCCACCTCCGCAGGACCAATAACCATCTTGGGAGATAAACCTTTGATATTTTTAAATACTTTGGAAATCGTTTTACGAAAGGATTGCATGGGTATGACCAACCCTATTTCGAGCTGTCCATATTTATGGCGAACGGCCTCCACAAGCTCAAACAGCTCCTCGTCGGACTCGTCAAAATCGGCTCTGTTAAAATCTTTCAGATCGGTTTTGAGCAATTTAAATAAAAAGATGGCTAAGATAGACTTTCCCGTACCTGCCCCGCCATGGATCAGACTGACTTTGGCCTGATCATCCAGCAGGCAGTTGAGGATCATCTTCAGCCCGTTAGTCTGTTCACGCGAAAGAGTCTTGTAGGGCGAATATTTGAACAGGTCGGAATTATCGATATATTCCAAGGAATGCCGGGCGATGCCAAGTGACCGCAACTCGGACCAGATATCGCGAAACAGCTCCCAGTAAATTTCCTTCTGCTGATAAAATTTGTGATCAGATAGGCCTAAGTTGCCATTCAATAGGTTAAACTGACCATCTGCCGCAATGTAGCGGATCAGGTTGGATTCCAAATCCAATGTGGCAGACTTGTTGAAGAGATCGCTTAATATCAAGGATACAGATTTGAGCTGTTGCTTATTTTCTGTTTTGAGATGAGCTTTCATACGGGTGACCATATCGGTGGTCTCGCCAACGTAGGCCTCTTGTGTATTCTGCAGAAAATAGACGATTGGCCAGGAAAGGTAATCGCGCTGCTGATGAGCCAAGGTAAACTCCAATTGGGAATCGAACGGATAGGGAATGATCTGAAACTGCTTGGGCATTAGAGTTCGTTATATTTTTTTGCGGATCCTTTGGCTTTTTCTACGGGATATTTTTCGTTGTTGAGTTTCATCTTGTCCTCGACGATCTGCTTGACATCAAGTCCATGCTTATCGGCAAGCAATAAGGCATACATCAGCACATCGGCTAGCTCACTTTTTAATTTCTCAGGATTGGCGTCTTCATTACCTTTCCACAGGAACAGCTCCAGAAGCTCAGAAGCTTCAATGCTCAATGCCAAAGCAAGATCCTTGGAATTGTGAAACTGCTCCCAATCTCTTGCATCTCTGAATGCTCTGATCTGTGTTATTAACTGCTGAATATCCGACATGATAAAATCTTTTACCTAAAAACTTGCCTTTGTCCAAATATCCGAAATATTGTTTAGGAATGAAAGCAAAAAGCCACATCTCTCGATGTGGCTCTACAACATATATATTTATTTGAAATCGCTCCTATTTATACGAATTGATTGATTTGGATACTTTCCAGTCATTGCCCATACGCTCCAAAGTAACCAGATCTGTTTTAGTAAAGTTTTCAAATTTCAACGTCACTTTAGCGACCATGTAGTCTGCCGATTCCTCGATGATATCGGTGCTTACTGTACAGTTTAGCTTTTCGCCTTTTTGTTTTTTCAATAGTTTAACTACATAACTACGGCTGTTAGACTGCGCATTTGTAGCTTGGATCTTTTGATTAAAATCATCAGCGAATAACTGCTCTACTCCTGCTGATTCTCCTTCAGTCGTTACCGCAACATAGTGATCCAAAGCAAAGTCTGCGGTAGAAAGGTTAACGTTTGCTTTTGTTGCTTTTGCTCCTGGTCCTTCAGCGGCCATAGTGAATGTGGATACTGCGATTAAAGCTGCTGCTGCGAATGTTTTTACTAATGCTTTCATAATGTCTTTATTTTATTGTGTTAGTTTTTTTCTTATTTGTTGAATCAAAACTACAACACAATACGTCCCTAGCCTATGGGCTTTAGACTAACAGACCAGAAAACTCGGTAAATGGCGGGAATAGGAAGGCAAATGGACAACTGTTAGGATTGTCTCACCAAATGTGTAAATAAAAAACACGGAGGAGAGCTATAGGGATTACACAAACCTGCTGCACAAGTCTACTGCGTACTATAAAATCTTTTTGTATTTACGAGTTACTGAGCTCGAATTTATGAGACATGCCAATACTGTTTCCAATTCATCAGGTAGAAGACGGTCAATTATCGTATAATGAACATTTTCCAGTGGGTATTGGTCTTCGATCACCTGCTTTTCATAGATATCTATCTCCTGTCCGTAGATAGCCGTGAGAGCAGGAAAGGCGAAGCCATTCTGTCCAATAATTCGGTTACGAACAAAGAGATAGCAGTTGATGCATCCTTCCGGCACTTCTATACAGCCATGATCTTCTGGAATACGATGGGGCAACTTGATTCGACTCGATGGTAATGATGCCAAGACTAATTGACCATTCACATCTTTGAGTACAATAAAGTATTTGTTTTTGCTGGGAGCACCATTCTTAAAATAGAAAGGTGTAAAATAGAGAATATTTCCAGGGGTAAACATAAGCGCACTACTTTAGGGATCTCGAAGCCTGCAGATACTCCAAATGCTGTGCATAAGCATCCCTACCATCCTCATCCAACAACGAGTTAAAGTCAATCTTAAGATCGGTTGTATAAACCCGATTATTCAAAAGATCGTCCAGTACACCCTGCTGTTTGGCTGTTATAGTCCAAGGTGAGTGGGCACTGTGTGTAAGTTCAACCAGTTCTTTTGCCGATAAATGTCCAAACTGTTTCACCACATCATCCAATATTGATAATTCGATATCCGAGAATTCATCATCATCAAAATGAGTTACAGGTGATATATATACTCTTCCCTCCTCTTCGAGATGTGCAGAAACATAATCCTTAAAGATATATTGTTCGGTTGAACTAAAATCAAAAAAAAGATCCTTTACCACTGGGCCGAGTTTCCAAATTTCAAAATCAAGATTCAGAAATGGACGTGAACATTTACGAATGGTCGTCTCTTCAAGCAGGTAGACTAGTTTGAGTAACTTAGTCTTAGATAGATCATTTATGCGTTCCGCAAAAAACACCAATGTATTACCGATTTTGGCAATATCATCTTTTGTATATATATGCGGCTGGCTCATTGTGCTGTTGTAAGTTAATGTTTGCAAGTACAAAATACGTAATTTTTTATGATAAAACAATGAAAGAATAAAGCCCCTCCTCGTCGAAGGGGCAGTCAGTTCGTTTTCATGAAAATTGAGATTACAGATTAATCTATGAAGTATGACACGAAGGATTACAATACTTGCATCCATTGGACTGGCGGAAATAAATCTTAGCCACGTTACCTCTCCTTTCTGACGCCTTTAAATGGTGTTCCGTCTTTTTTACCATCCATAAATCTTCCGGTATCAGCATCTCGCTTTATCCATTGTTCAGTCTTGGGATTATACACCTGACTGCGATCTCGCACTGCTCCATTGCGATGACCATCTCCCCTTGGTGGATTTGTTGCCATAATAAATTGAAATTAACGACAGTCACTATTAACTATCTGTCTCAAAATTATGGTAGCCTTGTGCACTCTATCTGCACAGTATTTTTTATCTTTAT
This sequence comes from Sphingobacterium sp. UBA5996, assembly GCF_002429765.1. Taxonomy (NCBI): domain Bacteria; kingdom Pseudomonadati; phylum Bacteroidota; class Sphingobacteriia; order Sphingobacteriales; family Sphingobacteriaceae; genus Sphingobacterium; species Sphingobacterium sp. UBA5996. The sequence goes on along the minus strand of NZ_DJAS01000028.1, from coordinate 15,396 downwards.
AAAAACTATTATTAACCATTATGGCTACGAACAAACATGCTTCTATACGCTACAGAATATTGGACAGTTGTCTTTCAAACCCACAAAGACGTTACAGTTTTGAAGATCTGAAAGTATGTTTGGATAAAGAGCTTATGGAGATAAACCCCGAACATAAAGGCATCAGTACCCGAACGCTGAGAGATGACTTAAAGCATATGCGAAGTCCAGAAGGTGGCAATGCTCCTATTGAAACCTATAAACAGAATGGTCATTCATACTACCGGTATTCAAATAAAGACTTTAAGCTTTATAATCAAGGTTTGAATACCGCAGAAATGCAACAACTAAAGAGTGCAATGGATGTATTATCCAGGATGGAGGGCTTACCGCAAATGGGATGGGTGCAGGAGATGAGTACAAAGCTAGAAGAGCTGTTTTTCTTAGAACGTTCAGAACAGCTGATCATGAGCCATGACCACAACCGTTATCTCAAGGGTATAGAACACCTCGGTAAGCTATTTCATGCAATACTTTCAAAAACATGCCTCAAGATAAGCTACAAATCATTTAAAGCAACAAAAGAGAGTTATTATGACATCTCTCCATATCATCTCAGAGAATATAACAATCGTTGGTTTCTGTTTGGTCGTAACAAAGAATATGCATCACTGACGAACCTGCCTTTAGATCGAATAATCTCCATTGAAGACTGTGACCAGCAATATATCGAAAATGACTCCTGGGATTTCAAAGAATTCTTTGAGGATATCATCGGTGTCACAATCTCGTCCTCGCGCACAGAGACAGTTCAAATATGGTTTAACGAGAATGCTGCCCCATACGTTATTTCTAAGCCGTTGCACGGTTCACAAAAAACAATATCGCACGATGAAACCGGCTTAATAATACAATTGGAAATAATCCCAAACTTTGAACTGGAAACCTTAGTTCTGTCATTCGGAGAACGAGCAAAGGTTATATCTCCCGAGAGTTTTAGGGAAGTAATCATGAAACGGGTAAAGGGGATGCGTGAGTTGTATTACTAGTGACCTCTCTAAAAAACTGGAGCATTTAAAAGTAGAAAATTCAGACTCGAATTACTAGTTTTAAATTCTACATCACGAGTCCCATTTTAACTAGAATTGAACCGCGGGAGTGGATGTTCGGAAATTCCGAACAACTGGAAACTTCTTTTAACTCGCCCCAACCAAACACATATTAACACACTCATTAACAAAAACTTTATACTTTTAAACAACTTACCTAATTGTGGCTATATCAGACATGCCGTTTCACCCGCTAATCTTATTCACCATACAATAACAATGGATTTGCACTATAACATAGATGGTGTTATAGTGCAAATTCATTGTTACTAAATTCAACGCTAACATTAACCATAGTGTTACTATCTTATGGGATGATGCAAAAGATGGAAAAATATACTACAGTGGTGCCATAAAAAAGATATGAGACAATATTTTTCACAGAGTTTACCATCCTAAAAAACATCCATATCCATCGAGATCGATTTCATCCAACGATAATTGCAGATTAGTACACTCGGGTTTGGGTTCATAAGCCTCCCATTTTCCCGATCCTCGCATCCAATAGAGTTTCCAAATTTTAGATGCTTTTACAAAGCGAAGCTTTGCAAACGGTAATTCTAAAATATTCGTTGGGTCATTCCATTGTGGTATAATTTCAAAAAATAAAGCCGTTTGCCCATCCCACGAATAAACAAAATCCAATTGTTTGCGCACCTGTATATCTTTGGGTCTTCTAGAATCTACGAAGCTTTTTAAATGAATTTCAATCAGTTGAAATAGGTTCTCTTTAATCCATCATCATTACAAATTTAAAATTATCGGCTTATTCGTCATCTCATACCAATCATCTAACACATTTTTGTGAATTAAAATCTTTATTTGCGCCTATTTTTAGTTTTCTTTTGTAAACAAACGCCTGACACTCCAATACAATTTTATCGATTAAATCATTGCTAGACGAAGGATTGATAAGATCAAAAACCTCCTTATCACTAAAGTCAAAATTGGCATACCGGTTATCTAACATCAATGTGTAATCTTCTTTAGATTTGCTTTCTTTGACCATTCCGATGCTGAAACCGACCCTGTCATTACTTACATAATACAGAACATCATTTTTTCGAAATGATAAGCTAATTCTAGTTTTAATATTTCTATGTGTGAGGGCAGTAATCTTTTTATTTTCTATTTCAAACACTTCAACACCAAATGTACTTCCGATACGTTCTCTTAAGTTTGAAAAAAACTCATAGACAATATGCCACTTGACGTGGATAAATTGCGTTAACACCAATTCAGCATGATTGACACCTTCAATTTCCTTTTTTATCCAAAAATTATATCCTTCATCCAAATTAGCAGCAGTAATTGTTTTTAAATCCCAGGCCAATTGAATATCATTCAAAAACTCTAAAGAAGCCTGCTTATATTGTACAATAGCCCTTTTTAGGTCGCTATCATCTACTAACTCGCTAATACATCGTGTTAACCATTGCTGTATATGTTTCAGATATTCTTTTCTGATAAGAAGATCTTTGACACATGGTAGAAAATCATCATAAGAAGAGGGAGGTCTGCCATCAATAGTCAAGTATAAAATATAAACAACTTTTAAACCCTTCGCTGTCGCCTTATTATAATACCTTGGGAGTTGAAACCTGTTGGGATCAGCATCCCCCATTTTCTCAGAATCCAATTCTAATTTATTGCTATCCCCAGCAAATATTTTATTTTCAATAATGATAGCATCGTCATGCTTATTTTGGATCAAAATATCAATATTATCCAATTCACTTTTTCCAACCTCGTCCGGTACTACAGTAACTCCATCCAAACGGAAATTCGGCATTTCCAATTCCTCCAAAAAGAGGTCTAAAAATTTTGTACCTCGCCCATGAGTTCCCTGAGGATTTAGCAAAAAAGCGATAAAGCGTGAATGAAGATGTTTTTCCTCCGTCATTTTGAACATCGTCCTAAATACGTTGAACTGATTGTAATTGTTCAAACCATGCTTAGCGATTGTTTCGTTTATTTGGTTAATGAAGTCTTTTTTTGTTTCCATAAATGATAATATATAGGATGGGGCTTATAATTAGTATTATCTAATCGAAATGCAAATCACTCCCAAATGCTTAATTTTAAATTTCTGCTCTGGAGTTTTACGAAGATTTGATATCAATTTCAATTCTAAACGAGTTCTGGCAGTACTATCAATCAATTAATCAATCAAATAAGCTTGGATTTCAGGATGAAACTCGACCAATTTCTCGCGCCACTTGCCCAGACTAATATATTTCGAAGGATGTTTAATGAAAATCAAATCTGTGTGGATCTCTCCGTTTATTAAACTTGAAGTTTTGAGATAAGTTCTATTTATAAAATCATGCCGCGTAATCATTCTATTCACTTTCTCTCCATTAGCATATGTCTTATTAAAAGTGTTAGCAGGCGATGAACCCATGAAAATACATAGGTTTGGTCTTAAAACTTTAATAACTTTTTCAAAGCTCTTCCACCCTGTTAAAAAATCTGCTTTACTAGGTCTATTATGTTTTGTATTCAATGGTTTTTGGATAAAGTTGTAAAACGCGGCTTTATTCCAAACGCCAAACTCTTGACGTTTCCAGTTAAATAACTTATTTATTTGCTGAAAGAATTTGATGTCATTATAATTTTGCATTTCCACCCCTAATTCTCCAACGATAACTCTCGTGAAGGATTTCTCTTTCCATATTTCTCTAAGATCATTGGGATCTTTATAATGGCTTTCACCAACAATTAGGATTTTAAAATCTGCGTTCGCATAATGCTTTCCTATATATGGGTACCAAGCAATAGAATCGCTAATATTATCTAGTTCAATATCGTATTGGTCATTCATAATGAAATAGGATTTAAATGTTTTATTTACAGCAATGATTCTGCGCTACCTGCTTAGTCATAATACGGGTAAATTCATTGGCATATAATTCGGAACCACAACAGGTTACTTTCACTGTCATCCCTTTCTCCATGACGGTCAAATTCGCCGCCAAAAGTAGTAGTATAGAAATTGAAAATAGGCTCATGAAAATATTATGACTTATGTAAAGTAATAAATATTTCTGCAGATAAAAAAAATATACATTCATTTTTAGAAATAAAACCATTTTGGCGATATGTGCGATGCCGGTGATATGCAGCAACTATTGGATTTCTTTGTGTGGTATGCGGAGCTCCCCATACCACACAAGGTATTTGTCCATGGAAATCATGACCTTCCCTTTGAATTGGCACCGCAACGAAGCAAAAAATTGGTACCCGAAGGAATCCATTGGCTAAACGATTCTTCGGTTAGGGTCAATGGCATCCAAATCATGGGCATCAGTGGTTTTCCCTATTTTCATCCTGTGGATTCGGATGTACAAGTTGATATCATGGTATCACACTATCCGCCATAGGGTATCTTGGACAATGGTTATGGCAGTACGGAAATCCGTGAGTTTGGGCTGGAGCGATCACCGAAGTACCATGTTTTTGCTCATAATCATGCGAGGTACGGTAAGATAATGGTGAAGGCTATTCAGTTTATCAATACTTCGTTGTACGAGCTGCTGAGAGGAAAGGCGTGATTAAACTACACGATCTACTCTAGCGCAATGAAGATCTATAAACAAGGCGACCCCACTATCTTTCTACTAATTTTTCTACTTCTTCTTCTCCTAATCTTTCCCTAATCCTTTCCCTAGTCCTTTCCCTAAAACATTTACTCTTTCCCCTCTAAAACAGCCCAAAACCTATTGTACGAGCATTATAACTGTACATTCCTTTATGTTCTTCTCCTATTCCTTCTCCTTAAACTACCTAATCTTTCTGCTAAATTTATCTATTCCTTCTACTTAATTTTTCTGATTGAGCTCGACTCACTACGTTATCCCCGAGACAACTCGCTATTAAATAGATCATAAAAAAGCCACATCTTATGACGTGGCTCTACAACATATATATTTATTTAAGATGGCTCCTATTTATACGAATTGATTGATTTGGATACTTTCCAGTCATTGCCCACACGCTCCAAAGTCACCAGATCAGTCTTGGTGAAGTTTTCAAATTTCAACGTTACCTTAGCGACCATATAGTCTGCAGATTCATCGATGATATCAGTGATTACTGTACAGTTCAGCTTTTCGCCTTTTTGTTTTTTCAATAGTTTAACTATAGCTTCACGGCCGTGGGTTTGTGCATTTGTAGCTTGGATCTTTTGATTAAAATCTGTGGCAAATAACTGCTCTACTCCTGTTGATTCTCCTTCAGTAGTTACGGCAACATAGTGCCCTAAAGCAAAGTCTGCGGTAGAAAGGTTAACGTTTGCTTTTGTTGCTTTTGCTCCGGGTCCTTCAGCTGCCATAGCGAAAGTTGATACCGCGATTAGGGCTGCTGCTGCGAATGTTTTTACTAATGAGTTCATAATGTCTTTATTTTATTGTGTTAGTTCTGTTGTTCTTATTTGTTGACTCAAAACTACAACACAATAGGCCCATAGCCTATCGACTTTAGACCAACGATCGGGAAAACTCGGTGAATGACGGGAATGGGGAGGTGAAAATTTACCTTTTCAAATATCTTCAATTTTGATTTTGCACTAGTTGAGTTCAACTACTTTTTTATATAATTCATAACTAATCTCTAAATCTTGCCGAATCCCTTCGCCTCTTTCATAACAATCTGCCCAGTTATTATAAGCTTCTTCATAACCACCATTGACATCCTTGCAAACTCACCCACTTAAAGTAAAATAGAAAATAGTTGTAATTTTAAAAAATTAAATCGTTCAACAGCATATTTCTAACGAACAGATCCCTATAATTATATATTTTGAGAAAATCATGGAGGTAAAACTTATCATACTTTACATTATAAAGTAATTTCACCTTATTTCAGGAATAATATTTGAAACAATTTCCCCATTTTTTTCGATATCTCCTATGATCGGATACATACGCTCGGAGCTTACAGGCTTAGACTAACTGTAAGAAATGCTTGCTACTGTCGTTCCATAAGATTTGAGATCATATTCCTCCTCCTTACTGGATTATTAAAGATTTCTTGAATGAATAATCCCCAATCTTGTTCCAAATCATTTAGATAGTCAAATGGCGCTGGATAGTTGAATTTAGGAACAAATGGAAAAGAAAATCTAACAGTTAGATCTTCTTTATGGTAAATGAGAAGCTCCTTCGTATTCTCCACGAGTTGTATCAACTCCACTTTGCAATCCTCTCCCACTTGAAACTTTGTTGTACCAAACAAAAAGTAAAGTTCATTTCTCTCCACGTACAAAGCTGTCAAAACATCTTCAATCTGTCTGTACCATCCATAAATATTGGTGACTGGCTCCAAATTTTTAAACTCTTTGCCAGATTCTAAATCAAACAGAATATCGTGTAATTCAAAATTTCGTAGTAGTTTCATAGCTATATATTTTTTAGAAAAGTTGGTATTTTCCGACTATTAAATCCCCGGATGTTATTGCATTCAAACCAAAGTGTTCCTAAAAGGATCTAAATAATTTAGTCCTCGTTCTTCGAATATTTCCTCCAGCTTTTCTGCACCATTTTCCTTTTTAAAAGCTACTTCCTCTTCAGTAATAGGCAGCAACCAATAGAAATGGACTGATTTATTGTTATCTAGGGTGAGAATTTCCAGTTTCGGCCCGGCAAGATAAGGCTGAGAAATAAGGCCATAAGAGCAAGAAGAATCCATGCGCCATCCTCTTCCCCAGTTGATGGTATGCCAATGTCCCAAACTTGCGCCAAATCTATGATAATGTGCTACGACTATTAATGATTCAACTAGCATTTGATCTTGCTCACCAGAAAACATGTGCAGTTCGAGTGCAAATTCATCTTCCAAACAAGACATACCCAAAGTAGCATAAATCCACATATTGCGTTCAGTTATTGGGGGAAATTCCAGGATTCGAAAATGATCACCTAAATCATTATAAGAACCTTGCTGCCAAGTCAATATCTTATATTCCTGTCCCCAATTACAGGTATAGTGTTCTAAAAGCTTTTGATGATATAACACTGTCTCCATTTTAACTCAATTTATCAAAAATAATCTACTCCAATAAAACTATTTTAAATAGACAGCTGTTCTTCCATTACAAAGCGGCTACAAGCTACCTTTCGAAAGAAAGGTTCAACATAAAAATTGGCGTCGTACAGTTAAAATCCAATTGTCTTAAAAAACATTGGATGACGAAACAAAAAAGAGGAAACGATAAGAAACATAAAAATTGCTGTACAAATAAACGCTAAGAGAAAGGGTCTGATGAGAATCAGGCCCTTTTGACGTAAAAAAGCCAGATTTCAGGATCTGGCTTCTAAACTAAACTTAAACATATGATTCACTAGTGGTTTGTCTTTTATTATTGGCAAACCACTAGTTATTGGATACTATTTATAAGAATTGATTGATTTGGATACTTTCCAGTCATTGCCAATACGCTCCAAAGTAACTAGATCTGTTTTGGTGAAGTTTTCAAATTTCAACGTCACTTTAGCGACCATATAGTCTGCTGATTCCTCGATGATGTCAGTGCTTACTGTACAGTTCAGCTTTTCGCCTTTTTGTTTTTTCAAGGATTTAACCACTTCGCTACGGCTGTTAGACTGCGCATTGGTAGCTTGAATCTTTTGCTTAAAATCTTCTGCAAATAGCTGCTCTACCCCTGCTGATTCGCCTTCAGTCGTGACCGCCACATAATGATCTAAAGCGAAATCTGCTGTGGAAAGGTTAACGTTTGCTTTTGTTGCTTTTGCTCCTGGTCCTTCAGCTCCCATAGCGAAAGTGGATACGGCGATTAAAGCTGCTGCTGCGAATGTTTTTACTAGTGTTCTCATAATGTCTTTATTTTATTGTGTTAGTTCTGTTGTTCTTATTTGTTGACTCAAAACTACAACACAATACTCCCCTAGCCTACGGGCTTTAGACCAACGATCGGGAAAACTCGGTGAATGGCGGGAATGGGGAGGTAAGTCTGATTCGTGTGAGATTCGTACCACGTTCGTCTGGCCAATAGATAACGCACAGGCGCCGGACAGACCATGCACAGTCTCTGAACGGGAAATAACTGTTCAGGGACTGCGCAACATTAGATCCGTATCTGTCCCGATAAGAAGGTTTCCGAAGCAGGTACGAACACAACCCCTAATAGAGTTATTAAACTTATCCCTAATTAGCAGCTTTTAGTAAATAATGCCTGGAGCAGTACAGAAACCTGTGCGTTTGTGCTAGAGTAATTACCGACAGACGGATATTTCGGAGCATAATCAGTTATCTAAATTAATTTATTTAAATTAGGCTATCAGTTTAATATCACCAATCATAAAAGATCATTAATATATCTCAATTGATAACCGAATGAGAGCACCTGACTTTGAAATTTTAGGCATGAATGGAATGGTTTCGAGATCATTCAAAAATTTAGCTATAAGCAACTTTGCGGAAGCTTGTAAATGGTTGGAAAAACTCGATTATAGACGTAATAATAATAAAAACAATGAACTGGTTGTGTTTGATGAGTTATGCGGAACTTGCAGTACAAAATATGCACTATTGAAAAGATTGGCGGATGAAAATGGGGAAAGCAGCCTCAGGCTTGTATTAGGCATTTTTACCATGAATAGTAAAAATACTCCTGCGATAAAAGGCCTTCTATCCAACTATGATTTAAAATATATTCCAGAAGCTCACAATTATCTGCGAAATCATAATCACATCTTGGACTTTACTGGCATCGGTGTAAATGTACACGAATTTGAGCTGGACCTTTTAGAAGAAATCGAAATCACCCCCGACCAAATTACTGACTTTAAAGTGCAATATCACAAAGATTACTTATCGCGCTGGATCGAGATCAATAAGATTCCATACACTTTAGATGAGCTCTGGGAAATAAGGGAGCAATGTATTGAGGCTATAGCACAGAAATAAAAGATTATCGAAGAGTCCTTGGCTTAAAATATTTAAAAGTTTGTCCAAATTTATTTTTATATTGCTTTTTTAGACGAACTTAAATCATTATAAAATAGATAATTACACCAACATCAAACATCTATCTTGAGTGCCTCTAAAGTTGTTTTTCCTTTTCATATTTACGTCTTCTTTTACTTAAAAGGGTCTTGGGTAGCAGCGATAATCAATGATTCTGCCACAAGCATAAACATCTTCTTTTTAGTCAGAGTTTCTATCCCATAGCCAACATGAAGAAGCGCCGGTACCATTTGGTCATATATCGACTTGGTTTCTCGCACTTTCCGCTCAACAGCTTTCATGTCATTTCCTTCGGCCATATAAACATGCACTAAATAAGTAGTTAGCGCGTCCTGTTCGCTGTTGGGTTGATTATAGCGATACTCAAGGACTTCCTCAAGTGCTATTATCCACGCACATATTTTATTAAACTTTTGGCTCTTGGCATATTCTTCCTGATCTGTGAGCTGCTCGATTTCAGACAACAGCAGCATAATAACATCATTCTGCTCATAGGCATGATCTAGAATACGGATTAAATCGCTCTTCTTGATGTCAGATGTATCGGTGATGGTAAATTCATCAGTCATATGGTGCATAAGAGTATGATAAAGCTCAACTACTTTTTTGGGCTTGTCACCTTCTCCTTTCTCCGTCATATGCGATAAGGGTAAAAAGCCGAGACGATCCCGCAGATATTGCCCTAAAATAGCTTCGCTCTCTCTACTATCGTCCAGTTTGTCCAGGGGCAGATCCATGTTGGGGATAACCATATTTAATAACTGCCCAAATTCTTGCATCCCCAGAGCACTCATATAAGGCTGTCGGGTGTAGCCTGTATAAAATTCGAGCTGAGCTGCATTAGGTCTACAAAGTTCAAAAGCTTGATCGCAGACCGTAATGATCGCCTCTGTCAAAGTTTGATTCTCTTCTTCAGTCAGGCTAAATTTATTCTTATGTTCATCTAACTGCTGGGCCATCCAAAAGTAGGTTTCGGCCAAAAGATCGGCAGAGTCGCCCATAACTTCATCATAGCATGCTTTGACATCCCGATTAATAGCACTAATTCTATTGCGGTACGCTTTATCTTCTAAATATTCTTGCTTGACTTCATAAAACTTTTCTATGAGCTGTTCCCGGTTGTAACAACGCGAAGTAATTTTTAAAAAATTATTCTGTTCCTCGGAAAATACATCATCTTCCAAATGAGCAAAAGCGCTGTCGTAAGGTCTTTTGACCGCATCATTTGGCAAGGGATCTACATGTACGGAAATGCCCATGCTCTGGAGCAAAAGACATTCACAAAGATGGGTAAATCGCAGGTCGCTTACTTGATAGTCCCTGAGTTCATTGAACATAGTATCGATAAAGTCACCTAGTTGCTGATCAACATTACCTACAACAAAATCTAGCGAACTTTGATTTGCTGTAGTAACTTCCCTGGCCAATTCGCGAAATATGGGGTATCGGTCCGCCATATCCAAAAAATGACTCGGCCGGATATACAGTTCCAAGTAATCAGATTCGGTCTGCGGTAATAGATATGCTAAAGAAAGAGCATTCTGCCAAAATAACCGACATTCTAGTTCGTTATAACAACTTTGATTTTGTTCGTTAACAAATCGAGTAAAGCAGTCAGCAGACAACTGTATATGAAATGTGACTATAGGCTGAGCGGGAATAGCGTATATCTCTTTTTCATCCTCCATAAAGCAGTTGGAGAATCGTGCTGTTATATTCCTTCCGTAAAGTTCGTGGCATTTGATGGTAGCGTCAACGAAAATATGCTCGTGGAAATTAAAGATCGGCAGCGAATCTGACAGATAAAAATCGGAATGTTGCTTAGTAGTATCCATTTTATCGCTGAGAAATACTTGTAATACTGGGTGCGGATTTGCAAAGGATGAATTCATAATGCATTAGGGTTTTAGATTCCTGAAGCGGTGCTGTAGGTAATCATATCGGTTTATAATCAATATAGCTTAACGATCAGCCAGTAATTTGGCTGATCTGTTTATCACCTTAAGATATGAAATTTTAATTAATTAACCAAATAGGTATAAATAATAAGGGGGTGAGTGGTCAGGTTATCTTGCTAAGTACTATAGTAGGCGAGCCTTAACTATTGTCGAAACTTATGCAATGAAAGCAGTAATTGTTGACTTTACGTTTTTTTTGTTTGCTATTGCGTAAAATTGAGTGGTTGTTTGGAAATTCCGAAATACCCACTTATTCTTCTAGTTCCCTCCTTTAAACATATCAAGTGCTGCCGTCAACATAGATTTTTTTGGATTCATTATTTTTAATTAAGTAAATTATAGGCTAACGCAAAAAGAAATCCTCATGGTCTAACAATAGGTTTTATAATTTATGTTTGAAGAGGTATTCTTTATTTGAAATGAATTTTCCATTATGTATTTTAAATTTTTAATGATTTTCTCAGTCTTCCCTGCTCACTATATTAGTAAATATCCTTCTAAGCCACGAAAGATTCATAAGTCAACAAATTAATCTAAGCACGAATTTTACCGTTGAATAACATTTTTTTCAGAAATAGAACTATAGATTGAAACAACACTTAATCTCACATGATCTGATGAAAATAAGCGATAGTCCCCAAATCAAATGAACTAATCTTAATTGGATTTTCTTCGCGTCAACAACTGAAAAACAGAAACTTATAATAAAAACGAAAAATTACGATAAAAAAAATAATAAATAAAGCTTTAATATTAAATTACTTACTATATTAGACCTATTATTAACACTAACACAAAATAATGAAAAAGAACATCATTACATTAAATCATGCTATCTTTAAATTAAAACATCTTATTATACCAATTCTGATATCTGTTTTAATTCTTTCTTGTAACAAAGAGAAAAATCAGCTATCTCCCAGTACCGATAGCATAGTTGAAATCAAAAGGGAGTTTTACGCTCAAAATCCCCTCGCTGACAATGAAAATTTTTTCAACTCCAGCTTCACAAGTTATATCAAATGGGACTCTGTTGTAACTAAAGATGAAAACAACGTATATATAAAGATAAGCAGTGCAGATCCGATTTATTATGGTGACTCAACGTATTCAATAAATCTAGCTGACTATTTTTGGTTGAAAGCACAGAAAAAGGATAACAAATGGGGGTATTCATTTATTTCTTTCCTACCAAATTCAGAAGCTACACGTGAACATTTCCAAGGGAAAATTGTAACAAAATTTCTTTCTTCTAACAAAGTTATAATTAGGGAATACAAAGGCGATATCAATAGTAATGGTTTAATTGCAGGCTTCCCGCCCCAGAGAGAACCTTGCATATATGCATATGTAGCAGGTATATTGAATGCTGTTTATTGCTCGACAGGTGGAGATGATGACTACGAACAGTGGATGTCTGGAGGACCAAATGACTATTCTAATATTCCCCCTTCGACAGGTAGCCCAGGTGGAGGTTCAAACCAAAGTCCAGATGAAATAAATGACTACCTATCTCCTGAACAGCAGCAGCAACTTTTAATCAATCGTATTTGTCCACAGTCTTTTGCTTTTACAAGTGTGGTAGAGGCTGGAAGTGGGCTTCCCGGATGGAAAGAAGCATCGTTAAAAGGTGTTACGGTTAATACAATTGCAGATAGCTATTTTGAAAATATATGGACAGTTGTTACAACAGGTACCCCTATCGTTTCATCAACATTTAATCTTGAAATCGGTGTTAGCGGAGATAGGCCCAGTACGCAAGCATCAATAGTGGCGGCTGAGGCAGCCAATACTGCTATGAATAATATTTTAAAAAAGTATTCTTATAAAGCTGTAAAGAGACAAATGGAACTAGGAAAATTTCCCGTATATTTCATAGCGGAAATGGTATTGCAGGTAAAAAAAATATACCCAGAAGCAACTGTATCTTCGAATCTGAGTGGCCGCACGGTAGCTAAAACACCAATGACAGGTTGTCAATAATTTATATATGGAAAAAATTAAGAACATAATTAATAATTATTTTGATAGGGATTTCTTTTGGAAACACTATGAAAATGGATCTCCTAAATTAATAGATATCTATAAAAGGAGTGACAAATTCGAACAGGAAAATCCTGATCTTGTGAATAAAATTTTGGATAAGTTTCACAACGATTTCCCACAATATCAGATCAAGAGGTTTAGGCCTTTCATTAAAGAAGATCGTGGGATTAATTTTGAAATACGTATTGGAGCATCAGAGGTCTATGTGATCTGGGTAAGTATTTTTAACTTTTTTCTCGCCTGGAAATTAGGTAATGAAATTCCTTTTTCTTCGAAAACATATATTGAACAGGGTGAATCAAATATTATTGATTGTATTTATACAATGGTCGTCATTCCATTCATAGATGTTGAATGGTTACCACGGGAAATCGCTTATAAAGAAATAGAAGAATTTAACGGAGCCAATTATTCTGGGTACCTGGAAGATGATGAAATTTTTGACGAGCCAATTTTTATAGTTGATACATTAGTAAGAACCTGATATCCATTTTCACGTTTATATCCTTTGAATGAATTACAGAAAAATCATTATTAAAGGTCGTCTCATAAGTGATTATGAGACGGCCTAATTTGTCATATAACATTATATTCCAATTACCCATAGGGATATCGCCTTTTAAGCAACAATATTAAGAGAAAAAAAATCCTAAAAAGCATAAGTGATCATCCATTATTTTTGTTAAAAAAATGATTTTTAGTTATTGTAAGATCATTTAAGGTTACACCTTAAGCTATCTCAACCATTCGACCAAATAAGTATTGACTCAGGTTACACCGGTTGTCAGCTTTGGTGTTATGAACAATTTTGAAAGAAAACGATAGCGTAATGCTGTCTATACTATTAAAAACCTTATATTAGAAAAAATAAATTTGCCCTTTTTAAAAAGTTATTGACCAACTCAAAATTTATCAAAAAAGAAGTTTGTTACCATACGATTGTTCCAGAAGCAAATGGATGATATGGGAATACTATAATTTTCGGACTTTGGAAAAGACTATGGTAAGCATTAAAAATTTTGTACAAACCCCTATTTAACGCATTATGAATTCTCATTTAAATATATTTAAGACTTTTAGTAAAGAAGAGCGTACTTACCAGCTAGAAAATGTTTAACACGCGCTTTCACTATTTGCCTGCAAGAAGATGCTTTGTTTTTTCACGAGGTTTTGAAAGTGATTTTCAATGACGATCTAGAACTTGAATTACTTATAAGCAATGTTGAGACAGAAAACAAGTTATATATAAATATTCAAGAAAGCTCATCGGAAATAAAGACTTATGATAGAATAATCGCTGTGTCGCTTTCTGAGAACGAAATGAATATTGAAAGTTTCAAAAATCAAGTTCATTTAAAACAATATGATCCTATTTGTGATATCGTAATAATATTAAACGAAATTGTGATTATAGTAGAAGCTAAGCGTGATAATGTAGATTGTACAGCTCAACTATTTAATCAAGCCTATAACATCCTTAGAAATAATAATAGCACGGAGGACTTTAATAACATTGTAACTCCAGTAGATTTAAATTGGAAAAAATTGATGCAAATAGCATCGAAAGTGTATTCTTTTCAAAAGACGGTAGGACAGGTTAATCGCCTAACTTTAGATTTCATCAATCTTGTTAAGGGCCACAATCCTAATTGGTTACCAGAAACTCCAATAGCGGCACTATTATCAAATCAAACTACAGGCATTCGTCGGCGTGTCGAATCAGCGCTTAATTATCTAGACATAAAATCAGATTTTAAAAAGTTAACTTACAGTGATCGATTAGGTTTATTATTCACTAAACCTTGGGCTCAAGAGATTTTATTTCATGTAGCTGAAAATGGCAATTTAGAAATAACTGTATATGCGGGTAACACAAAGGGACAAGGATGGCACATATTTTCAAAAGAAGTTCATATAGCGAAAGATTTAAAAATTGATGGGATAGATTACACTGTAAATCAAAGATATCATATAAAGTTAACCTCATTTCAAAAATTCTTTGCTGGATTGTGGGTAGGTGACGACGCTTTTAAGAAACCGTCTATATTCTACAGAAAACTATCACAATTATACCGGAAGAAACGTAAAAAGTAAAGGTGATTGGAACGCTTTAGAACAACTGTTTGACGATTATTTCGCACCAGATTATAACTGGAGAGAAGAATTAAATTGGCAGGAAAAGGTTCTTAAGACGAATAAAACTCAATTCGATTTATCATTCGGTTACGAGCTTTTTGTTGTAATACCATTTAATGAATTGAAAAAGAGTGACACTTCGGCTACAAACTTAGAGGGCCGGTAGTGTAAACTGAACTGTG
>NZ_DJAS01000030.1:0-48359 GCF_002429765.1 Sphingobacterium sp. UBA5996 | reverse complement strand
CCCTTGTCGGACAGCTTCTTTAATTACCAGAGACGTGCTTGTGGCTATTTCCCTATTAAAACAGCAGCACCTTCAGGCTGTAATGTCAATTTTATTGTTTTAGCCTTAGAAAGTCGGATTTGTTTTTGTTCAGATGCACGCGCTGTATTGTCTTCGATCAGCTGTACCGTATCTGTGCTAAACATAGGTAATGTTACCGAAATAGTTTTTTCCTTACCCGCTGCGTTGATAGCAGCTACATACCACGTATCCGCCTTCCTGCGGGCAAGTACAACATATTTACCTGGATAACCATCGATAAAAGTTGTCTCATCCCAGAGTGTTGGAACCTGCTTCATAAAATCAATTACATGGATTGGCATATCCTGTAAGTTATTCGGTGTCAAACCAAAATTTTGAACCGGATTTTGAAATATAACAGCGGTTGCTATTTGGAAAGTTTCCGTTGTCTTGCGGATAGTACCACCATTATTTTCGCGGTTATGGCGTTTGTTTAACAAAACCGGACCAAAGTCCATGGCGGCAACCGAGTTGCGGATAAAAGGGTGCAATGTCGCATTAAAAGCTTCCATATCATTTGCATGCTGTGTGAAAATTAAGTTTTCAGAAGCCAATACAGCTTCGCTACCCGCAAAATTCGGGTACATTCGCTCCCACCCTCTAGGTAAAGTACATCCGTGAAATATAACGGTTAATCCATAATCATTAGCATCCGAAAGAATATCCTCGTATAGCTTAAGTGTTTCCTGTTTATCACCCCCAAAAAAGTCGACTTTAATGCCTTTAATCCCCACTTGCTGCATCCATTGCATCTCCGCCTTACGCGCGATGGATGTATTCATTTTATTTTTAGGTGTTTGTGGCGCATCGTTCCAATATCCATTTGAGTTGTACCACAAGCAAATACCGACTCCGCGTTCTTTTCCATAAGCAACCAGTTGTTTAATTTTGGCCTGACCAATCTTTGTATCCCACCAGTTGTCTATTAAAACAAATTCGTAACCCATTGCAGATGAAAGGTCTATAAACTTCTTTTGGTCTTCAAAATTAATACTACCATCTTGCCATTCCAACCAGCTCCATGTCGCCCGTCCGAATTCGTATTGCTTCGAAGGCTTATACTGAGGTTCGACGACATCGAAGGGAATGGTGGTTTCGACAATAGGTTTTAAATTACTTCCAACAGTTAGTGTTCGCCAAGGTGTATAACCAGGTAATGAAATCGTGGGAGCCGCCCGTCCAATCCCATTATTTTCCCCATCTTCTGGAAAAGCTATCTTGTAAAGGCCATCCTTCGTTCCCTCACTTAATTTAGATCCACAATACGCACTTGATACGCCAGTTTCTGAGACAAGTACCCATCCGCGATCTCCGACATGAAAGAGTGCTGGGAAAGTGAAGCCCACACCATATTTTGAAGGAAGTCCCAGATGCTGATCTGCTTCATACTCCTCTTCATAACTTGGTTTTGTCTTCATCCAACCGATCATCGGAGGAGCCTGAGCTGTCAAAAATGTCGTTGTAAATATCGGAAATTTAAATCCACTCTCTTCTTTTATCAAGGCAAAGTTGGCCGGCTCCCCCATCTGAGGCACATAGTATCTGAACGCAATATTGTTATTGCTTACTCTAAAAGTGACCTCTATCTGCTGCTTTGAAGGATTCTCTAAGCGGTAAAGCAGCTCATTTGCCTGATACGTGACCTGACTACGCTTTATTTTTAATTCGTTATAATTACTGGAGATTTCTGACCTCTTTTCCGCTATTGGACGCAGACTATCAATTAAATTAATCGTACTGCTTTGGAGTCCAAGCGGTGAAGCTTCCAACATAGTCTTTCCACCCAATTCAACTTCATAAAAGAGATTGCCATTTTTGAGATTCAGTTTAACGGTCAAAGCACCATCCGGACTAGATACCGATGTCTGTTGTGCTAAAGCAACTGTGCTGGTTAATGACACCACACACAATAAAATGCACCGCTTCACTGTTGATCGTCTAAAAAGGTGCCTATAAATATTATTAAACATAGATTTATTAAATTGTAGGTCTGTTATTATGCTAAAGATAAGCTTTTTATTTATAAATGTACAACAAACACTTATTATCGGATAGTTCCTTTTCACACTAACTTGTACCACTACGACCGACAAATCATTGTTCTGGATAGAAATGTCTTCATAATGGCTTTTTCTTATCCTATGGCAAGTTATAAAAAACAAAAATGCATTATAATTGTAAAGAAGTAGTGACATTTATTTTTAATCTTAAAATGTATTAACTTATGAATCTAATTATGAACGTGATAGCAATTGCCAGTGTAGCAACTGCTTTCTCAGCGCCCTCACGAGCTGAACTCCCCTCGTTCGTCATTCAGAACCATCAAAGCGTTGCTTTTTTACAAGAAAGACAGACTTTAAAAGATGAGTACGTCGGAACCGACTCGCTACTGCAATACTTTAACCAGACAAGTGCAGAACTTGAAAGACAAGTTGCTGGACTAAGCGAAGCCCAACTTCAGTTTAAACCTGCATCCGACAAATGGTCTATCAGCCAATGTCTTGAGCATATTATCCGCTCGGAACGGATGACATTTGACATGGCGAAGAAGGGCCTAAATCAAGATCCCCAACCTGAAAGAAGGAATGAAATCAAATTGACAGATGAAAATCTCAAGAATGCCCTCACTGACCGGAGCCAAAAATATCAAGCGCCTAAGGAACTTCAGCCAGAAGGGATTTATAAAAATGTAAGAACTGCACTCACTGATTTCAATGCAGCTCGCCAACCCGTGCTTGATTATATTAAAAAGGCTGATGTAGAAGATCTCAGGAATCATGTCAGCGATTCTCCGACTGGTCCCATTGATGGTTTCCAAGCTTTGATGTTTAGTGCCGGACACTGTGCACGTCATACCAAACAGATCGCGGAAATAAAAGCAGATCCAAACTTTCCTAAAAAATAGAAAATGAAGAAACTGACTTATCAAATTAAGATTAATGCTCCTGTCTCACGTGTTTTTAAAACAATGCTCGATAAAGAAACCTATAAACAGTGGACAAGCGCATTCAATCCAAGCTCTGATTTCGAAGGTATTTGGGAGCAGGGTCAAAAAATTAATTTCATCGGAATCAATGAACATGGTGAGAAAGAAGGGATGATCGCTGAGATTGCAGAATATATTCCCAATGCATTTGTATCGATCAGGCATTTGGGAATCTTGAATAAGGGTCAAGAAATATTATCGGGTCCCGCTGTCGAGGATTGGGCCGGCGCACTGGAAAATTATTTCTTTACCCCTATTGAAGGAAACATGGAATTGAAAGTAGAAGTAGATACGAACAACGACTTCATCGACTACTTTAATGAGGTTTGGCCGAATGCATTACAACGCTTGAAAAATCTGAGTGAAATGGAATAAAATAGTATCGCTACTTATTTCCTTTCCCTTTTGTCTCGTTTACTTTTGTTTTTTAACCCTTATGTCAAATATATTGTAATACCGCAACGTGCTATAATCCTGAAGACTCATAAAGTCATAGGTAAGAGGATAATTAAAAATATTTTCCGTTTGCTTTATATAGAGAAGCATATCACTAAGTGCTGTTTCGATGGCTTTTGCTCCTGTTGGATATTGAATAAAGCTGTTCTTTCCGCCACCACGGTAATAGAGCAGTAGCTTACTGCAATCAAGTACCTTAATATCTAATTCATCCAGTGTTTTGTTATCCAATATTTTATCTATGGCTGTATTTAAGCTTACCCGTGTTGAATCCGTTTCTCCCATCAGAATCGTATGCGTACCGTAAGTTACTGAGGAGAGTACGTAAGGAGAATAACCGGCCTTGGTAAAAACAGCCACTTCAGAGTCTGGATAAGCATCATGATATTCCGTATAATCGATAAATAGGGTGAGTTTATTGACATTGCTTACCCGCAGTGTACTATTTGTTTTGTTAATTGTCGTTGAGTCGCCCCTCTTAACCAGCGACAATATTTTTTTGACATCTTTTGAGTTACCGAGATATCCTTGTATTTGGGCATAATCTTCAAACGTACTGGAACTGAATATTATGCTGCTCACCTGTTTCGATTTTTCGAACTTATTTGCATAGTTAAGGACATTATTATAACTAGGTTCAAAAAATCCCAAATCGACAGATGCGTCGTTATGAGATAAAAAATGGAATTTTACTTTTTTTGCCTTAGATTCCAGGCTTTCCAAACGGGGACCTTCTATCGTATCCTTGAGGTGCCATATACCACCTAAGTAAACCTGCTCATCAATGTTGTCATCGGCAAAAAGTTCACTCATCTGTAACTGTACTTTCCGAATTTCGTACTTATCCTTTGGAAAAGTAGGTTCATTTTTCGTGGTATCTGTAGGTACCACCACAGGTGGTTCCACTTTTGGCTCGATTGGATCTTTGGTACAGCTAAGCCATACAAGTGTGCTGATAAGAAGCAAAAGATTTCTAGTAAGCATAATCGCGTTTTAATGGGCTAGTTCTACTATCGGTAAAAATAAACGATATGTATTTATTATCAGAAAAATTAAATTTAATAACCTAAGATAACGTTTATTTTATACAAATCCAACATATATCCAAACATTATTAAATTTTTGTCAAAATAACAACCTCTTAATTTTGCATATAGGATAAAGTATTGTGATGTTGTTAGAACAGCTGAATATTGAAATTATCGAAGAAGTAACGGATTTTTACGCATAAAAAAAGCAGACAAACTCAATTTAAAGAGTTGTCTGCTAAAGTGCCCAGGAGCAGATTCGAACTGCCACGCCCATACGAGCGCCACCCCCTCAAGATGGTGCGTCTACCAATTTCGCCACCTGGGCTTATGATCACCTTTGGTACCACAAAAATAAAGAATTTTCGGTCTTTTACAAGTCGAAAACACCTTTTTAAAGCATTATTTTACTAAATTCCTATTGATCAACGTTCTAATTACACCGTCAACAAGCCCAACTCTTGGTACGATGATTTGTTTAAGACGACCATGCTTCATAATCGTCAGGAAAATTTCACTCGCAGGAATAATTACGTCTGCACGATCTTCGTTTAAACCCAATAAAATTATACGCTCTTTTAGAGAAAATGACGATAAATGTTCATATACAGCTTTTAATTTGGCATAGGATAATGGCCTATCCAATTTTTCATTGGATAGGCGCGCAAGCTTATTAATATTACCGCCCGTACCAATGCCAATCACCTGCTTATACATATGTGTATTACTTCGCACCCATTCTTTCAATTCATCCCAGGTTTCGGCCTTGTCCTGATTGTCCAGAATTCGTATTGTTCCTAAATTAAAAGACCGCGAGTTGACCAAAATGCCATTCGCAAACAACGACAATTCTGTACTACCACCGCCTACATCAATGTAAAGGTAAACTTTATCCTTTTCCATCTTATTATCCCAATGGCTATTGTAAATAATCTCGGCTTCTTTCGCACCTTCTATAATATCGATGTTTATACCGTTTTTCTTTACCTCAGCAACAATGTCAGCTCCATTCCTCGCATCACGCATAGCGGAAGTGGCGCAGGCTATATAATCTTCCACATGATATACGTCCATCAGTTCGCGAAATGCTTTCATTGTTTTCACCAAACTTTCTGCTTTCCGTGGTGATATTTCCTGATGAATAAAAGCATCATCCCCCAAACGAAGTGGAACACGTAGCAGTGTAGTTTTCTTAAAATTATATTGGTCTTTTTGTCCTATAATGTCAGCTATCAAAAGACGAACTGCATTGGAGCCTATATCTATTGCGGCGTATCTCACTTTATATATAATTTCATTAAATTATGCTAAAATAAACACAGTAATTAAAAACTATGTTATACGAATGTTAAGTTATCATTAATTTAACAAATAACAAACGATTATTGCAGGGAGTTTGATCAGACTTAGCCATAAAAAAAGAGTATTCATTTACATGAATACTCCTTTCTTCATTTCTTTAGCCTACTGCTTAGTGGTGATGTTCTTCAACTTTACCACCGGCTAAGGTATAGATTTCTGTCAATTTTTTCAAAGATTCTTCCGAAACATGAATCACATCTTTATTCGTATTGTGCTCCTCATGCGATAATCTTGTATTGATCTCTCCTTGTTTTTCAACCACAAGTGCTAAAAATGCTTTATCGTTGAATGCGGATATACTGTCTGAGCCTATTGACGCTGGAATCTGAAATGCAGGCACCCCGCGTTGTGCGTCGCCAACATGCAATTCCTTTGCTAGATTGTCCAATTCTGGTAACACGGCTACGTATGCTTCTTTAATCTTAGCAGCTACATTTTTCACCTCAGCTGAAGTAGATTGTTTTGCTGCTACATCGGCAAGATTTACCAAGCAGTTTCCATTTTCGCCAACGAATTTAATCATTGCAAATGCATCACCATCTGCTAAGGATGCATTTGCATATTGACGCTGTCTATCTTCAGCTGTTTGTCCACAAGATGCAAATAATGTACCCGCACAAGCCGCAACAATAAATAACTTATTAATCTTCATATCAATTTTGTTAACTATACAAAAGTAGATAAAATATATGTTCTCCGAAACCCTATCCTCGAAAAGAAAGAAAAATTACGCAACATTTCTTCCCGCATTCACAACGCCAAAGATTGTACGCGCTATTAATTTCGAATAATCTTCACGTTGTGCATCCGTCAGCTGATCCGAATTCAATGCACGAATAGCAAAATGCTGTATAACCAATAAGGGCAGCACAATTCCTTCCCGCGCTAAAATAGACTCACGATCCACTGGATAATTCTCCATCAGTTTTGACGTTCCACTAAGTTTCAACAGGTATTCTTTGGTGATCTGATATTCGGCGTACAGTGATTTCCAAAAATCACCATAAATCGGATCGTCTTTCATGTAAGCGGTAATGTCAAAATTGGATTTTGTCATCGACATCATACAGTTATCGATCAATGTCTGAAAAAATCCCGAAGAAACATACAGTTGCTGCACATCCTTCCAAAGGTTATTTTTTTCCGCCCATTGCAGTGCAGTTCCCACCCCATAAAATCCAGGGATATTTTGTTTCAGTTGGCTCCAAGAGGTCACAAAACTAATTGCGCGCAGATCTTCCAACCGCAACTCACGGCCTGAATTACGTTTAACAGGTCTACTTGAAATATTGATCGATGATAACGCTTTTAATGGCGACATGGTTTCCAAATACGGCAAAAATAATTCATTCGTACGTAGATCCATAAATTTATGGTGACTTAGCTCAGCCAGTTTGTCAATGATTTCTTGTTGATGTTTCGTTAATGTGTCGCCCACACGTTGTTTCAAGTCAGAAATAATTCCGGCATGCAACAATTGCTCAATATTAAATCGCGCTGTATCTAAAGAACCGTACTGACTACTGATTGTTTGTCCCTGAATCGTCAACTGAATATGATCATTTGCGATTTCTTTTCCCATAGATGCATAAAAACGTTGTGTTTTTCCTCCACCCCGGGCTGGCGGGCCACCACGACCGTCAAAAAATACCAGATCTACTTCATACTCGCGTGATATCGCCGTAAGTTCGATTTTAGCACGATAAATCGACCAATTCGCCATCAGATACCCACCGTCTTTCGTGCTATCGGAATAGCCCAACATGATCGTCTGCTTATTTCCTCTTCGTTTTAAATGTGCTTTATACTCCTTATTACTGTACAAGGTTTTCATTACATCTGCGGCCCTAGTCAAGTCATCAACAGTCTCGAACAAAGGCACAAAATCTATCGTCAAAGCCTCTTTTTTCCATCCTGACCATAAAAATAGTTGACGGAGTCCCAAGATGTCACTGGCCTGTTGGCAATTACTAATGATAAAGCGTTGTGCTGCTCGCTCAGAACCCGAACGCTGGATATCTTTCAATAATTTTATCACTCCGGAAGTATCCTTCGTCAACGCATCAGCATCCTCTCCTACCGTCAAGTCAAGTTCTTTGAATTTTAATGCCTTTTGCTTATCGCTTTCGCTCAGTGTTAGGTAATCCAATGGCATCCCGGTCTTCTCTTGGTTGTGCTGGATCAGATAATTGGTAGCCTCACGCAATATGCGACTATCTTGTCGGATATCCAATGTAGTGAAAAAACAACCAAAAGTCATCACTTTGCGGAGTAAATCATCAACAATCTCAACGAAAAGACCATTGTGGTATTCCTCTAAAACATTTTTGATTGCTTTTAGATTAGCGATAATATTGTCGGTTTCGTCCACAGGATGATCAACTGGATTAAAGCTATTTTCGTAGAACAATGTTTGCAGATTTTCCATGTATTCTTCAACCCCACGAAAGGTAATTCGCCGCCTAACGATACGAAAATCCCTGTAATAACATCTAAATAAAATAGTACGTAATAGGGCTGCAACTTTCTTGGTGCTCTCAACACTTACGTTTGGATTACCATCTCGGTCTCCTCCCGGCCAAAAGCCCAATTCGATCAATTGTTTCACTTCTTCTGTCTCTACATTCAGTTCATCATCAATAAACGACTGAATCTCCGAAGCGACTTTATAAAACACATTTTCCAAAAACCACGCTAAACTGGCAGCCTCATCTACTGGAGTAGGTTTATTTTTATTGATGAATGGGGTCTTACCCAATTGCTGCAGCAACAAGTGAATACTATGGATATCATTGGTTTTGATTGCATCAATTAGGTCGTTTATAATACCTAATACTGGCCCGGGATAAAACTGGGTAGGATGTGCAGTCAACACGAGACGTACAGAAAAATCCTTCAATTTAGAAACGATCTTACGGCGCATATCATCACTGCCTTCGGCATTCTTAATCAATGCTCCCAAAACGTTTTCATCATCGCCACGGCCGACCATCTGAAATGAAGAATCTTCGATCGCGTCAAATAAGACGACCTGACGCTCTATATATTGAACAAATCGAAACAACAAATCGATAC
Organism: Sphingobacterium sp. UBA5996; assembly: GCF_002429765.1. NCBI lineage: Bacteria > Pseudomonadati > Bacteroidota > Sphingobacteriia > Sphingobacteriales > Sphingobacteriaceae > Sphingobacterium > Sphingobacterium sp. UBA5996. The sequence goes on along the minus strand of NZ_DJAS01000030.1, from coordinate 39,392 downwards.
GTTGCTCTTCCGAAGAAAATTCCTCATGCTGATCGAAGAAACTCTTTATGATCTCATCAGGAGTTAAATGTTGATCGACACCCTTTTCACATTGCTTTGCAAAAAATGGCAATAAAGTTCCGGTATCTTTAACACGTTGAAACGGCAATGTTAAAAACAAACTTTTGAAAAGCTCAAAGCGTGTCAATACCTCGTCCTGAAAGACGGCTTCATTTTTACTTTGCTTCATATTTAAATCTTTGAAAGTGGTCAAGAGAGTTTAGGTGACTCTTGAAATTCTGTAATATCTCTGAAATTACCCTATGCCTCCAAATATAATAATATTATATTTAAACAAATAAAAAAATATAAATTGATCAAAAAAACAATTATATTATTATAAACATAATAACAAACACTACTAATATTGCCATCCTGAGTTCACCATCAATATTAAAAATTAAGCTTCTTCATACGAAAGAGGGCTATAAATGAAATAGCGATTTACAGCGCCCATGGAGTAATATCGAAGAACAATTGTTTTTAATATGAAACGCAATTTATCTAAGTTTGTACTATACGTTATGAAACAGACACAAGAAATAAAAAGTTTTTTCTACAGCCAATATTTTGCTGATGGACTCCGAATCACTATCGGATGTATCGTGCCTGTCCTTATATTTGCTACTTTCGGACAGTTTACCAATGGAACAATCGTTTCCTTGGGTGCCCTTCTAGTGGGCCTTTCCGATACACCGGGAGCCCCCAGCCACAGAAGGAAAGGGATGATTGCGGGAGCAATTTTGACTACGTTAACTTTTATTCTGACCAATTTAGTTAATCAAAATGTATATCTACTAGCAGTATTCATCGGCATGGCTTGCTTTATATTCGCCATGTTTGCGGTATTCAATAGCAGAGCTGCCAATGTCGGTCTCATGTGTATTCTGATGATGTTGATTCATGTACAGATTCACTACCCCATCGCCGAAGCCTTCAACTATTTAGGCTTTTATACATTAGGAGGATTATGGTATATCGCCATCAGTCTTTCCATCACCCAGGTTCGTCCTTACCGGTTGGCTGAACAGGAACTATCCGAAACTATCCGTTATGTCGCAGATTACATCCGGCTGAAAGCTAATTTTTACGATGCCAAAATCGATAACGACAAAAATTACCTGAAGCTCATTGACAAACAAGTTGAAGTCAATCAGCATCAGGAAAACTTACGGGATGTACTGTTTCAGAGTAAACGATCGATTAAAGATACCACGAAAGTGGGACGCTACCTAACACTCGTTTTCAACGATATCGTTGACCTCTTTGAGCAAAGTATGGCAGCGCATTATGATTATAACGCCATCAGTGAGCGCTTTGGCCCCACTGGAATATTAGAAGATTTCAAAAATGTAATCTTAAAATACACCAATGAGCTTGATAATTTAGCGTATCAGCTCAATACAAATACTCAGCCTAAACCCTTATATGATTTCGACGCTGATCTCAGCCGTCTTCATGCTAAAATCGATCAGCTGGATAGAAACCAGCAGTACAGCACGTTCGCTTTACGCAAAGTATTAATCAATTTGCGCGATCTTGTCCGCCGAATCAGAAATATATATGGCTATTCACATCTACAGCCCGATGATGTCAAACGAAAAGAAATTGATGATGCAAAACGCTTTGTTCAGAGCTCCGCAATCGATTTAAAAAAGTTTCGTGAAAACCTTACTTTAAAATCGACTATATTTCGACATGCCTGCCGGATGGCAATTGTCATGTCGATCACTTATTATGTGTTTGAAGTAACCAATATCACCAACAATGTATACTGGATCCTGCTCACGATTATGGTGATCTTAAAACCTGGCTTTGGACTCACAAAAGAACGAAATATTCAACGGCTTATCGGAACAACAATAGGTGGGCTCATAGGAGCTCTTATCCTCTTAACCATTCATGACCCCACTGTGCTATTCGTACTGTTGGTATTCTTTTTTCTAACTGCATATAGCTTGTTCCGAGTCAATTATGTTATTGCCGTACTTTTTATGACACCATATGTATTGATTATGCTGAGCTTCGTCAGTGCCAATACCTTGGATGTCACAAAAGAACGAATATTGGATACTTTTATAGGCGGTATGATCGCGTTCCTATCCAGTTATGTTATTTTCCCTAATTGGGAAAGCATGCAAGTCAAGGAATCCATGCGTAAGCTACTGATCGCCAACTACAATTACATCGTTCAGGCGTTGAAAGAAATTGCAGGCCAAGCACCTTCTGTCACCGATTATAAATTGACCCGCAAGGCTGTCTATGTAGAAACAGCCAATATGGGTTCTACATTCCAACGGATGCTGACGGAACCAAAAAAACGTCAAAAATATACGAAGGAAGTCAATAAATTCGTCATATTCAACCATATTTTGGCTTCTTTCTCGGTGACTTTAATGAACCATCTTGACGAAATGGACAATAATTATATCAATAAGGACCATGTTCGGGCAATCCGAAAAATCTTAAGCTCACTTGAACAATCCATTCAGCTCCTACATTCCGAAGATAGTACCAAGGAATTCGTTCCTTTGATCATCGAGATTCCAAACGATCGATTTGCCCATGCAGACACCAGTTCAGTAGATGGACAGCTCCTGACCGAACAGTTAGAATTTTTAAGTAAAATTGCTCAAGATCTACATAAAATAGTTCAGGATCTCCACACCAAAAGCACAACAATGTCAGAAAAAGATCTGCAAAAGGCTTTAAGCTGATTTATTCTATAAAATTATCGACATTTACATCATGAGTGATAGCATGAAACAGTACGACCTGATTATAGTTGGCGGCGGGCCAATTGGCTTAGCTTGTGCCCTAGAAGCGAAAGAATCAAATTTAAATTATCTTATCCTTGAAAAAGGCTGTTTGGTTAATTCTCTTTATAATTATCCACAGAATATGACTTTTTTCTCTTCCTCCGAAAGATTAGAAATTGGAGATATTCCTTTTGTAACAACCAATCCTAAGCCCAAACGGATGGAGGCTTTGGAGTATTACAGACGTATACAGCAAAAGTTCGCCCTAGATACACACCTCTTCGAAGAAGTACTTGATATCAAGCAGGAAGGATCCGGATTTTTGGTTACCAGCAGCAAAAGGATGTATTTGAGCAAAAAAATCATTATTGCAACCGGCTTTTACGACATTCCGATGTTGCTCAATATTCCGGGCGAAGAACTTCCCAAAGTCAGGCATTATTACGATGACCCGCATTATTATAGCAGTCAAAAAGTAATTGTTGTGGGGGCTAGTAATTCATCTATTGATGCTGCGCTGGAAACTTTTCGAAAAGGAGCTCAAGTTTCTTTGGTTATCCGTGGTAGCGCAATTAGCCATCGGGTAAAATACTGGGTAAAACCTGATATTGAAAATCGAATTGCTGCGGGGGAAATTAATGTCTATTATAATAGCTGCTTGACCGAAGTAACACCGACTTCCGCGCACATACAAACCCCAAAGGGTACTATCGAACTCGAAAATGACTTTGTGCTGGCATTAACGGGTTATCGACCCAATTTTGATTTTTTGAAAAAGATCGGGATTGATATTCCACTAGAAGCGCCTTGTATTCCAAGTCATAATGAAGACACGATGGAAACAAATGTAGCGGGAATCTATCTAGCAGGTGTGGTTTGTGGCGGCTTAAACACTCACCTATGGTTTATTGAAAATTCACGAATCCATGCCAAACAGATTATCGGACACATTCTTCAATCAACACTTACTTAACCTGAAATCGTAGGCCATTTAAGAAGATTTTCATCATTTTCTTTTGCAAACTGAGGATATGATCGAATTCCTCTTTTGTGGGAAATAACATGTTTTTCATATCCTTCAGTATGCCCATACGCATACCGAACAGCGAGTATAAAAGAATTCTCGCCGTTTCATTAATATCTTCAACCTGTATTTCTCCAGCATCGATGCCGATCTTCAGAATCTTCTCAATAATTTCAACTTCCCGAAGATAAGACTCTTTAAACACCTGCTCCAATTCATCGGGAAGTTCTTTCACCATCTTCATGGTATATTCAAACAAATTATAATATTGATTGATAATTTTGACACGCATATCAATGGAGTACATCATGATTTCCTCGAAGTCGCCTCCCCTCCCTATGACATCCTCCAGATCCTCGATCATTTTATCAATTACATATTCGAAGACAGCAGAATATAAGCTATTTTTGTCTGGAAAATAGTAATACAGCAATGCTTTTGAAAAATTGAGATCTTTAGCTATTTCCGACATCGTTGTCTTAGCCATTCCGAAGTGTGCAAAGCGCCTTGTCGCAGCCTCTAGAATTTTGATTCTTTTTACATCTGCATTACCCATTAAACTTATATTTTTTATCGTTAAATAAACGGTTTATACTATCTTTACCGATTATCATGCTAAAGATAGCTGATTTTTTTGAATTTCTGAAAATTAAAGTCAATATGGAATTAAACGTTCAATCGAATATTTCTTTGAAACCTTTCAATACGTTTGGAATAGAGGAAAAGGCAAATTTTCTCATTGAAGTGAATGATAATGAAACATTGACCGAAATTTTTAAAAACAACATTTTTAAAGACAATTTTTTTGTTTTGGGAGCTGGAAGCAATGTTTTGTTCACCAAAGCTTTCGAGGGATATATCATCCGCATGACAAGCAAAGGCATACAGTCAAAAATTGATGGCAACGATGTCTATGTAACAGCGCAAGCGGGAGAAATCTGGAACGACTTCGTCTGGTATTGCATTGAGCATAATTACGCTGGGGTCGAAAACATGGCGCTGATTCCTGGAACTGTAGGCGCCTCTCCTGTTCAAAATATAGGTGCATATGGGGCAGAATTAATGTATATCTTCCACGAATGCCAGGCTTTTGATACACGTACAGGTAGCTTTATACGATTCCAGAAAGAAGATTGCTGCTTTTCCTACAGGGATAGTATCTTTAAAACAGCACATAAGGGCCGGTTTATTATCACTCAAGTAACCTATAAACTCAGCCTAATCCCTCATATCAATACAAGTTATGGCGCAATAGAAGTGGAGCTTGATAAAGAAAATATAACCAATCCAAGTATCGCCGACGTTGCAACCGTTGTCTCCAAAATACGCGTGGAAAAGCTTCCCGACCCGAGTACAGTCGGAAATGCAGGAAGTTTTTTTAAAAATCCCATAGTCACTGAATCATTCTTTGCTACGCTCCAAAAAGAATACCCAACTATTCCGCACTATCCCATGCCCAATAATGAAACAAAATTAGCTGCAGGATGGTTAATAGAGCAATGCGGTTGGAAAGGAAAAACATATGGACAAGCGGGTGTATGGAAAAATCAAGCACTTGTACTAATAAATAGACAAAACGCTAGTGGACAGGAAATTTACAAGCTGTCGGAACATATAATAAGCGACGTAGCCGATAAATTCGGCGTTACGTTAGAGCGTGAGGTAAATTTATTATAAAAACCGCTAACTAATCCGTTTTGACTTTCCACAAATAAAAGCGGGTTAGAAAAACGCTTCAAAGCACCATAGAATCACTTTTAGCTAATTTTATTTACTTAAAGTTAGCCATAAGACATTTTTATTGGCCTTAAAATAACCTTAAAATTACATTAACAAATCATATTTTATCATTTTTGGCGCATTATTTGCCTCATACTTAATGAACCTCATTTTATAAACTTACTGTTTTGTAAAAAGAACAGTTATAATTCATTAAGCTATGACTAAGAATGAATTTGACACCATGGTGATTGAGCAATCTGACTCATTAAAACTCTACGCCAGAAATTTTACCAGTGATTACGAAGATGCAAACGATCTCGTTCAGGATACAATTCTGAAAGCTGTAACCTATTTTAAAAATTTCAGAGAAGGAACAAATTTAAAAGGATGGCTCTATACCATCATGAAAAACACGTTTATTAATAATTATAGACGCATTGTAAAAACAAATTCCTTCATCACGAAAGATCAGGATATTTCTAATGCAAACCTCCTCTTGTCTGCTTCCTCCAATCAGGGAGAAAGTAAATTTGTACTGCAAGACATCCACGAAGCATTATCAAGTCTTTCCGAAGAGTATTATATCCCCTTTACATTGTACTTTGAAGGTTTTAAATATCATGAGATATCTGAACACCTCAATATCCCCATCGGAACAGTAAAGACAAGAATACATGTAGCCAGAAAATTAATGAAAAGATCGCTATCGGCGTATAAAGTAGCCTAGTTTTTATATCTTCGCCATCTTAACATTACTAATGGCAGAGGAATTATTAGAATATAGCAAAAGTCAATTGGCTTTAAGGAACGGCTGCGACAAACCGCAGATCTGGGTTGCCTATCGTGGATACATTTATGATGTCGGCGAAAGTAGACTGTGGAAAAATGGCATGCATTACGAGCATTGGGCTGGACAAGATCTAACTGAGGAGCTTCAAGACGCTCCTCATTCAGACGCTGTATTTTTAAAATTCCAAATTATCGGAAAACTGAAAGATAAGTGATTATAAATTAAACTGAGACAGGGCTACAAACGCGTTCAATCGCTTTTGTATGTCCTCTTGAGTGAGGCTAACCAAGCGATCTGTTCCAAATTTCTCTACACAAAATGAAGCTAGCGCAGAACCGAAAATCAACGCATTCTTCATATTTGTAAAGTTTATACTTTTTACTTTCGCTAGATATCCAATAAAACCTCCTGCAAAGGAATCACCTGCACCGGTTGGATCGAAAACATCTGCCAGGGGAAGTGCCGGAGCAGAAAAAATCTGATTCTCACCGAAAAGAAGTGCACCGTGCTCACCCTTTTTAATAATTAAATAGCGCGGCCCCATTTCTAAAATAACTTTTGCAGCCTTAACAAGAGAATATTCGCCAGATAGTTGTCTGGCTTCTGAATCATTTATAGCTAATACATCCACCTTCAGAAGAACCTTTCTTAAGTCATCCATCGCAACATTCATCCAGTAATTCATTGTATCGAGTACAACTAACTTCGGCTTGTGTTTTAAGCGCGCCAAGGTTGTCAATTGTATTTGAGGGGTAAGGTTACCTAAGAGAAGATATTCACAATCCTGGTAGCTCTCTGGAATAATGGGGTCAAATTCAGCCAATACATTTAAGTCCGTAGCTAAAGTATCGCGGCTATTCATGTCATTATGATATCTGCCCGACCAATAAAAAGTTTGCCCGCCATTTATCACCTGCACGCCCGTTACATCTATACCACGGTTCTTGATAAGATCAAAATGGTCGTTTCCAAAATCTTCTCCAACAACGCTGACCAACTTGATTTGATCACACAGATAGGATGCCGCCAGACTTGCGAATGTGCCGGCACCACCTAGAATTTTGTCAGTTTTACCGAACGGCGTCTCTATTGTGTCGAAAGCCACCGTACCAATAATTACTAAACTCATAGTCTTTTTATAAGCATGGTAAACAAAAAAACCGGCATAAAGCCGGTTTAAATATTGCTCCTGAAGCTGGGCTCGAACCAGCGACCCTCTGATTAACAGTCAGATGCTCTAACCTGCTGAGCTATTCAGGAATTTAATCCCGAGAAATTACTTTCTCATTGAGTGTACAAAAGTAGTACATTTTAATTTGTTATGCAAATAAAATTATTGCATTGCTGCTCCTGAAGCTGGGCTCGAACCAGCGACCCTCTGATTAACAGTCAGATGCTCTAACCGGCTGAGCTATTCAGGAATGAAAAATTGAATAGTATAGATAACCCCGGTTATGTAAGTTATCGCATTGCTCCTGAAGCTGGGCTCGAACCAGCGACCCTCTGATTAACAGTCAGATGCTCTAACCTGCTGAGCTATTCAGGAGTATTTTTCAATTTTTCCGGAGACCCTATTGCGTTTCCGTGATGCAAGTATCGGAAGATTATTAGAATACTACAAATTTTTTGAGCACATTTTTTACAACTTCCTAAATTCCAATTAGAATAATTTATTTTTATTTTCCCACTCCACTTTAAAAAACCCCTTTCTCAGCTTCGAAACGAACTTTACTGTTCTTTTGTTAGCGAAGAATATGAACATATCCATCACTAATAATGCAAATTCGATCCCACTTAAAGCAATACATCTTTCAAAATAAGCGTAGCCACGCTAAAATAAATCAACAAGCCGGTGACATCGACCAAAGTCGACACAAAGGGTGCCGACGAACTCGCAGGATCAGCTCCTAGCCGCTTCATCACAAAAGGCAACATAGATCCCATTAGCGACCCCCATAGTACAACACCGACTAAGGATAAAGAAATAACCAACGCAACCAGTACCCAGTACTCCCCATAGCTATGTGCAAAAGACTGCCAAGCCATGATCCTTACAAAACCTAATGTACCCAAAATAAGTCCCAAGAGCAAGCCCGATATGATCTCCCTGCGCATCACCCGCCACCAGTCGCCTAGCGTAACTTCCCCCAAAGCCATAGCCTGAATAATCAATGTCGACGCCTGTGAACCACTATTCCCACCGCTGGAAATAATAACAGGCATCAGCGCGAATAACATAATCGCACTCGCCATTTGCTCTTCAAAATGTTCAATCACTGTCGCTGTCAAAAGTTGCCCAAGAAAAAGCACAATAAGCCAACCGGCTCTCTTCTTCACCAAGTTCTTAATCGATACATCCAGATAGGGCTCATCCAATGCCTCGGTTCCCCCGATACGCTGCATGTCTTCGGTATACTCCTCGTTGGCAACCCAAAGAATATCATCAACGGTAACAATCCCCAACATCACGCCATGTTCATCAACAACAGGCAAGGCCACCCGATTATTCATCCGGAAGATGTTGATTGCTTCCTCCTGCGGGTCATAAGCATTTAACGATATTAAGCGATGATCGATCAATTCCCCAACCACTGTATCGGGCTCCGCCATCAATACATCTTTGATGCGTATATCATCAATTAGCTTACCCGCACCATCAATCACATACAATACATCTATCGTCTCAGAATCCCTTCCATAACGCCTGATATGACCCAATATCCGCTCAATACTCCAATGCTCTTTTACGGTGATATAATCAGGGGTCATTAAGCGTCCAACACTATCCTCCGGGTACCCTAGCAGCGCCAATGCCTCAACGCGATCTTTGGGCGGTAACAATAAAATTAAATGCTTGATATCATCCTTCATTTCGGAAAAAAATGAGGTACGATCATCCGGTGGTAACTCGTTAATTAGGGCGCTTATTTTTGCTTTAGAAAGCTTTTTAAAAATCCTGTTCTGCGTAGGAAAATCCAGGATACGAAAAACGTTTACTGCACGGTTCAAATTTAATGACTCTATAAATAGCGAACCATGTTCGGGCAGTTCATCAATCAGCTCCTCTACTTCAGAAATATTCAATTCATTCAAAAATTCTTCCAGACCAACAACATCTCCACTTGCTATCAATTGCTCTATTTGATTCACCTGCATTTCCAGTTCTTCCATATCTCCTAATCCATTTAAAAAATCCTACATCTACACAAAATTTATATGTTACAAAAATCGCTTTTTTAAAGCAAATTCTGCATAAAAAAATAAATAATAAAATGCAGTTATTGAGCAAGGTATTTCGCATGCACATCGTAATTGCAATCCACCTCTCAACACAAAAACAAGACATTATGTCATTATGTAGAAAAAGGCTAATCTAATTACATGATCACCTCTAATAGGTACAATGTGAAAAGGAAAAGATATGACCTATCTATTTAAAACTTACTACGTGACTTTCCACAACAAAAAAAATGAATTCAGCACCCGTTCACGCACAAATCCAGTGCAAGTGCCAAAGCAATAAAGTCAGAGAAACCGATTAAAAAAAGCGATCAAATTTTTAGTGCAAAATCATTGAATCGCCAATTATTTAAGTATATTCGTCGTGTGCTTTAACCTGTTAAGTAAAGGAACATTCAAGTAATATCCTAAACACTTTTCAAGCCTATTTTAGACAAAAAAAATATAATAAAAAAAAGAAATTAAAAATATACAAACATCTAATATTCAATAGTTAAATACTAAATATAGAAACTTAAAGTTGACATATAAAGGAAAAATAAAACTAAAAAAAATAGCAAAACCCTCATATATGAAAAATAATGAATCATAAACATATAATTATCAGTTTATTAACATCAATCACATTAACCATATCTTCAAAAAAATCTTTTGCTCAGTTTTTTGAAGATAGCCAAGCACCTTCAAGCCAAAAATGGCTGAAGATTGAGACAGCAAATTTTCAACTTATTTTCCCAGCGGAAATGAAGGACAAAGCCCCCACCCTAGCGGATCAACTTAGCCGATCACTCCGTGCAACTTCAAGAAACTATAAAATTAAACCTAGAAAGATTCCCTTCATTATTCACAACACCAACCTCCAAACAAATGGTTTTGTCCAGTTATCGCCGCGTAAATCTGAGTTATATAGCACCGCTGGAGCAGAGCCCGACAACCAAACTTGGTTACCCAATTTGATCCTTCACGAGTCTAGGCACGTCAATCAGTTTGACAAATTGACAGAAAAATTACGCGCACCATTTTTTGAGCAGCTCGCTCTTGCTTACTATGGACTGACTGTTCCTTCGTGGTACTTCGAAGGCGATGCCACCCTGACGGAGACCCTATATTCTGAAGGAGGAAGGGGAAGATTACCCGCTTTTGAAATGCCGATAAAAGCCAACTTTCAAACAAATCGTAACTATAGTTTTAATAAATATTTATTGGGATCCTATAAAGATATCGTTCCCAGTTACTACACAATAGGCTATCTGATGACCTCGACGTTAAAATCAGAATTGCCGCCAAATTATGAAGCGGATCTCTTTTCAGAACTAAATCGAAAACCACTGTTCCCTTATAATATCAATCGTGTCTTAAAGAAAAAAATCGGTGGGAATAGCGCCTATCTATACCGTAAAACTATTGCAAATTTGGACACAATATGGAAGACAAAAACAGCCAATTATCACTACAAAAAATACACAGAAATAGACAAAAAAAACAACCGATATTATAACAGCAATTTATTGCCGAAATACAAGAATGGGACGATCTATTTTATCCGGGAAAATCCACAAAAGACAAACGCTATATATACTTTTGATACGTCAACAAAAGCAGAAAATATGCTGGTTAAAACGGGCATCCAACTAACGGCACATTTCGATGTAAATAGTCACTACATCATGTGGGATGAGCTTCACAAAGACCCCCGTTTCAATAAGCGAACATATAGCATCATTAATATCATGAACCTCCAAACAGGAAAAATTAAACAGATTACCAAGCAATCTAGATATTATTCACCTGTTTTTAGCCCATTAGAGGAGGTCATCGCTTGCGTCGAAGTAGATTTATCCAACGATAGTTATCTAACGCTAATAAGCCTTAAAAACAACACTGTCGTCAAACGGATCAAAATAAGTGATGCTGAACAGCTCCAACATCCTGCTTTCAACGCCCAAGGCGACAAAGTTATCGCTATACGATTGTCACAAACAGGAACTGCTATATGCGAAATTGATCTAAAAAGTGATAAAATTACTAACCTAACAGCTTGGGGGAGTCAGCAATTTGAGCGACCACAATACCTTTCGAGTACGAAAATTATGGCAAAAGCAAACTTTAATGGTATCGACAACATCTACACAATAGACCTTTTAACCGGCAACAAGGAACTTCTGACGAAGGCACAGTTTGGCGCATTTAACCCATTTTACGATAAAGAAACTAAACAATTATTCTTCAATGATTACCAATTTGATGGTTATAAAATCGGTCAAACATCTATTGACACCTCATTTGCTATTGCTCCCGAAACGGATTATTTTTCACACTACTACGCTACTGCATTGACCAAAGACAGTGTCAAAAACATCGCTTCAATCCCAGTAGATACCAGTCAGTATAGCCAAATCGTCCCCTATAATGGTCTCGGACGAACCTTCAATTTTCATAGTCTTTCCTTAAGCAGCAGTAATTTTGAGAGTTTTGACAACTTTAAACCTGGCGTGTTCTGGTTGTCAAACAACATCTTAAACACCACACAAATTGCATTAGGATACGAATACGATACGGATATTCGAAAAGGAATATATTCCGCCGAACTTACTTACAATAAATACTTTCCAAAATTTTCCTTGCGTTACGAAAACAGGGGGCAGATCGCCGCGGCAAGCATCCCTAACAAACCGGATAGCAGCATCCGCTTTGACTGGAGGGAGCATTATATATCCTCACAAATCGCTATCCCCATTTCCTTTTACAGAAGAGACTACATCTATTCCACCGGTTTCAACCTGGCTACCGCCTATCTTAAACGTTATGATCTGAGCCGTACCGATGTCAAAAATTTTAATGATGAAACCGCCTTTCCATTGACATACCAGCTTTATCTCAATCGCAACGCCCGAATGGCCAGAATGGATCTTTACCCAAGATGGGGGCAAAATATGAGTGTCACCTATCGACATACGCCCTTTGAAAACCACGCAAAAGGTGATATCCTATCGGCACGAACAATATTTTATCTTCCAGGGTTTAGGAGCAATCACGGTTTTCAGATCCGATTGAGTGCCCAAACAGGATCGGGAATTTATCAATATATCAACGATATCCCTTTAGTGAGCGGATTTAGCTATTACAAATATGAAAAAGTAAAAAATACCGTATTGGTCAACTACCGTTTTCCAATAGCTTATCCCGACCTTGGATTAGGGTCACTGGCTTATATTAAGCGCGTAAAAGGCGGAATGTTCGCCGACTATCAAAATATTCACAAACACACTGACGTTTCACCAAAAAGCTTCGGCGCATACGTTTCACTTGACTTTAACGCCTTCAGATATCCGCTTCCGGATTTCGAATTCATCATTAAGGGAACCTATATCAATGACAACACGACAACGCAACGTATAGTTCCAACATTCAGTCTAAGTTACAGCTACTAAGGGTGGATCGCCCAATTAAAATTGAGTGCCAACGCATAATGATCCGACAACGGCAGCCCCTTGACATTTGTGAATAGATTGTTTTCTATATTATAGTCCCGGGCAGCAAGACTGAGGTCACTGCTACTCCTGTAAAGAATCTTATCAATGGATTCGCTCTGATTACATATCGACAACATATGCTGGGGTTTAAACTCGTGGCGAGCCTCTGGCACTAAGCCCCCATTTTCCAGTTCAACCCAGCTATCAACCAAAGCCGTTGAACCCATAAAATCATGCAGATTATCATCACAAAAACTATAATGTGCATTAAAATCGCCCATCACAAGAATTGACCTATCGCCCGAATGTTCACGGATATAATCGCGCAACTGATTCAGATTATCGCGACGTGCACTTGAAGCTTTTCTGCTATTTTGTGCATTTGCATGGACATTGTAGACATCCAGCCAGACATCAGGCACAATCTCCACTTGAACAAAAGTAAAGCCCTTGGGTGTTAAAAAATCTGCCCCCGTACGTTTTTTCCATGGAATACGGATAACATCAGTCATTGGGAAATGAGACAGGGTATTTAAACCATCACCAAAGGGAACACGGCCCTTTGTTTTTGTACGATATGGATGTAAATTACCGCCTAAATACAAACTTCTATTGTAGTTAAAATCTTCCTGCACATTCACGATATCAAAAGGATTGATCTTCCTTCCAATTTCGGCAATACTCCTGCTTCTACCTGTAATTGCCGACGAAATAATCCCGGGTAATCCCGCGACATTATACGTCAGCACTGAAAAAAAACCGGAACTTATTTTTTCTCTATTCTTATTTGCATCCATCGATATCTGCATATATAACCTTGTCTGATAAATTTAGCAATTACAATAAAAACTCACGAGTACTGTACAGATAATTAACGGATAATTGATATAATCTGACATTACATCCATAGTTCAGCACGAGCGATAGCGCGATCCATAAAATAAAAAAGGGACAACCCAATGCTGTCCCTTTTCCAAAAAATTCAATTTATATTAATCTTCGAGTGCCTTTACGCCAGGAAGCACCTTTCCTTCCATGTATTCCAAAAGAGCACCACCGCCTGTACTGACATAACTTACATCTTCAGTCATACCGAATTTACTTACAGCAGCAGCAGAATCACCACCACCTATCAAAGAAAAAGCTCCGTTCTTCGTTGCTTCCACAACTGCATCAGCCACCGCTTTAGTACCTTTTGCGAAAGTATCAAATTCAAACACACCCATTGGACCATTCCAAAGAACTGTTTTAGAATTTTTGATGATCGACGCAAAGTTTGCTGCAGAATCCTGACCAATATCCAAGCCTTGCAAATCTGCAGGAATTTGATCATTTGGTCCATCATATACATTGGCATCATTCGAGAATGCATCTGCTATCTGCGCATCAGTAGGAATAACTAAGTTTACACCTTTTTCTTTCGCCTTTTGAACAAGCTCATTCGCTAAATCAAGTTTGTCCATCTCAACCAATGACTTACCGATTTCTCCACCTCTGGCTTTAATAAATGTATAGGCCATACCTCCTCCTATAAGAAGATTATCAACTTTATCCAACAGCGCCTCGATCAATTGAATTTTATCTGAAACTTTCGCTCCTCCCATAATTGCAGTAAAAGGTCTAACCGGGTTATTCAATACTTTCTCTGCATTTCCAACCTCGGCTGCCATCAGATAACCACTATACTTAGCTGCGGGAAAAAATTGGGCAACAATTGCTGTCGAAGCATGCGCTCTATGTGCCGTACCGAAAGCATCATTTACATAGACATCACCTAATTTTGACAACTTTTCCGCAAATCCAACATCTCCTTTTTCTTCTTCTTTATAGAAACGAAGGTTTTCGAGCAACAACACCTGACCAGCCTGTAAAGCCGCAGCTTTTTCTACAGCCTCTGTACCGATACAATCATTGGCAAACTGAACATCAGTACCTAAAACCTGAGAAAGATGCGCAACAATATGTTTTAATGAATACTTATCAGTAGGACCGTCTTTTGGCCTTCCTAAATGGGACATCAATATCACGCTTCCACCATCATTCAAAATCTTCTTTATTGTTGGAGCAGCACCCTGGATACGATTATCATCCGTAATATTGAAATTTTCATCCAACGGTACGTTGAAATCAACACGTACCAAGGCCTTTTTACCTGCAAAATTTAAATCGTCTACTGTTTTCATTATGTAACTTTATTGATTTTAGATTAGTCATTTTGTCAAACGACCAGCTAAATATAAAAAAAAGCATTTGCTTTCATTAGAATTATTATTTATTAAGGGCAATTCTTACCTCGAATGGAATTTTCCGTGCCCCAAAGTAAGTATCGCCTGTATTGTTGTACCTCACTAAAAACTTTGGACAAACGTAGCCTCGCTCATCCAGTCTGAACCGCAATTAATGAATTTCGACCGTATAAGGAATTCTAGCCTGCACACCTGTCTGTGCAGTAGCTTTCTTCATCACGTCAAAATAACGGTAGTATTCACCCATTTGTTCTTTTGCTATCCAAATTTGGATTCTTTCTTTCGAATTATTTAATATTGTAGTAAAAGGATCATCTTTTTCCGGATATTGGGACACTTTATAGGTACTCAATTTTGCCTTTTTAGCAGCAGCCTGAATAGCGGCATCCAGATTCCCCAAACGGTCTACCAATTTATTCGTCACCCCCTGGGCTCCAGTCCAAACTCTTCCCTGACCAATACTATCAACATCTGCCACAGACAATTTACGTCCATCAGCGACAACCTTTGTAAAAGTTCCATAAACTTTATCAACTTGACTCTGGATGATACTTCTTTCCTCTGCTGTCAGCGGCCGATCAAAAGAAGTCATCAAATCGGCAAACCTGCCTGTTTTTACGCCATCGTAATGTACTCCGATTTTATTGTTCATCAGATTCTGAAAATTTGGAATCACACCAAATACGCCGATAGACCCAGTAATTGTGGTGGGTTCAGCAAATATTGAGTCCGCAGCTGCCGAGATGTAATATCCTCCTGAAGCAGCCAAATCGCCCATCGATACGATAACAGGCTTTACTTTCTTGGTCAAAATAACTTCTCGCCAAATAATATCTGAAGCTAAAGCAGACCCTCCCGGTGAATTGACACGCAAAACAACCGCCTTAACAGCATCGTCTTCTCTTAGTTTCCGAAGTTCCCGGGAAAATTTGTCACCTCCGATTTCGCCGGCCGCGGCTCCCTCACCGTCCACAATTTCTCCAGCAGCATAGAGTACTGCAATTTCAGAACCGCTGGTATCTTCTTTCGTTTTCTTATTATAATCCAATAAAGAAACGAAAGATATATCATCTTTTTCCGAAATCTTCAAACGCTTTCTTAAGTCCGACAAAAGCTCATCTTTATACAGCTTAGCGTCTGCAAGCTTATATCTTACTGCATCTTCCGCATCCCGAACCCGATAGTCATTTGCTATTGCCCGTAATGAATCTGAAGAAATTTTTCTGCTTGCCGCTATTTCATCAATAAAAGTAGTATATATACTACCCAAATAAGAGGTTACCTGCAAACGGTTGGGGTCACTCATTTTATTCAAAAAGTAAGGTTCAACAGCACTTTTAAAGGTGCCTACCTTAACAATTTGCATCTCTACACCAACCTTGTCCAGCAAGTCTTTATAAAACATCGTAGAACTTGCCAAACCTCTAAAATCGATCGACCCCTGTGGGTTAACATACACTTTGTCAGCCGTACTTGCTACATAATAAGCCTTTTGATCATACCCGGTATTGTACGCAACTACAAATTTCCCTGTTTTCTTAAAGGCTAAAAGCTCGTCTCTTATTTCCTTTAAACTCGCAAAACCCACGCCGATATGACTCGCATCTAAATAAATACCCTTAATGTTTCCATCTGTAGCCGCATATTTGATCCTTGCCAAAATATCATCTAGTCCAATATTTTTGGTCGAATAACCGGGAAGATTGAGACTTCCAAGCGGATTGGCTTCACTTCTTTCGGTAATATCATAATCAAAAGAAAGGTATAAAACCGAGTTACTCTTCACTACAATCTCCTGATCAGAGGATGCCGAGCTGATAATCGCTCCAATAATTCCCATCAAAACAATAAACAACACAACAAAAGAGATCACAATCCCTGTAATTGTTGCCAGTACATACTTAAAAAATGATTTCATATTTTATAATTATATCCGATTAAGAACAATTCTTCTAATCGAACGCGCTATTTTCCATTAAAGGTAATGCAATATTTTTTATTCACACAGTCTTTTATTTCATCTATATCATATTTTCTTAGCAAAGTGAGCTGACTTGCTAACAAAAATTTGCATAATCAGATGGAATTAAAAGGCAAACTTCATCATTAAATCCCTCAAAAGCTTATTTTAGCAGTATGAATAAAATATATATCCTATTGGGCACCAATCTAGGGGATCGCTTTCAGCAGCTTAATTTAGCGAGAAAGCAGCTCGAGAAACATGCTGGAGAGATAATTGAAGCGTCGTCAATTTATGAAACTGCTGCCTGGGGAGTGAAAGACCAACCAGCTTTTTTAAATCAGGTTATCTTGGTAGCATCCAAATTACCGCCCTTAGCATGCTTAAAACTAACACAGCATATCGAACAGGAACTAGGACGCGTGCGTAAAGAAAAGTGGGGCGAAAGAGTTATTGACATCGACCTACTCTACTTCAACCAAGAAATCATCGACCTACCATCCCTTCAGATTCCACACCCCTACATTGCCCAACGTAGGTTTACACTCGAACCGTTGGCGGAAATAGCCCCAGACTATGTTCACCCTGTTTACAAAAAAAATAATGTATATTTATTGGATAAATGCAAAGACGATTTACCTGTAAAGAAAACAAGCAACGATGAACCATCTCGACATTGAACTGATCAGCCTAAACATGTTCGACAATCAAGAATTAATTAAACAATTTGTATCAATGTACCTTATTCAAACACCTGTCGATCTCGATAAACTCCGCCAGGCACTAGCTGAAGGTAACCTGCAGAAAATTGGCGATGCCGCCCATCATATCAAACCGACAATGGACTATATAGGTGCTTTTCATCTGAAAGAAAAATTTGAAGAGTTGGAGAACCACGCAAAAAACAAGGATTCTTTAGAGATACTGCGGGCAACTTTCTGTATCATCGATATCGAGATGAAGGAACTCCTTTTTGAATTGGAACAATATGAAAAAACGATCTAAGCCAGATCGTTTTTTTTATTGAAATGCAATGCAGATAAGATGAAATACAAAATAAGAATAATGGGAAGAGCCATAAATTGACCAATCATAAAAAAGATCAAAGTCAAGATCAGAAATATAAAACGATATTTATTTGCTTTCCATTCCATCGAACTAAATTTCATCGAAAACAACCTAATTTCACTCACCAACAGATAACTTGTTAAAAGAACACTACTGATTAAAATCAACGGATTTAAAACAAATTGGGGATAGGTGTCAGCAATATACGGAAGTGAGAGAACATAAAATGTATTCATTGGTGTATTGAGACCGATGAAATCAGAGGTTTGGCGCTCATCTAGATTGAACTTGGCTAAACGCAAAGCCGAGAAAACTGTAATAATAAATCCCAAATAAGGAAATAAAGAGCCATCAGGAAATACCTTTGACAACAAAGTAAACATGATTGTTCCAGGTAAAAAGCCAAAACTAACCATATCGGCCAACGAGTCAAGTTCCTTCCCAATCGGCGATTTAACATGAAGAAGACGCGCCACCATTCCGTCAAAAAAATCAAATACCCCCGACGCGAACACACAGATGGTAACAATTTTAATATTACCTTGTAATGCCATTAATACAGCGATACACCCGCTAAATAAATTTAGACAAGTCAGCAAATTAGGAATATGTTTTTTCATGTACAGGATCTACTTTATAAAAAAAAGCCATCATTTTTAATCAAATGATGGCTAAAATATCAAAATTTGATGGAATTATCCATTCATACTGATCAAAAATTCTTCATTCGATTTAGTTCCACGCAATTGTCCTTGTAAAAATTCCATGGCCTCAGTAGAATTCATATCGGATAAATGGTTACGAAGTACCCAAATACGTTGCAATGTTTCTTTGTCGGTCAACAAATCATCGCGACGCGTACTGGATGCTGTAATATCGATTGCCGGGAAGATACGTTTGTTTGCCAATTTACGATCCAGCTGTAATTCCATATTACCCGTACCTTTGAATTCCTCAAAAATAACTTCATCCATTTTAGATCCTGTATCTGTCAATGCAGTAGCTAAAATAGTCAATGAACCACCGTTTTCGATATTTCTAGCAGCACCGAAGAAACGTTTTGGCTTATGTAGCGCATTGGCATCCACACCCCCTGACAAAATCTTACCTGATGCAGGAGCAACCGTATTGTAGGCCCGCGCTAATCTTGTTATAGAGTCTAGTAAAATCACAACATCGTGTCCGCACTCTACCATACGTTTTGCTTTTTCAAGCACGATATTCGCAATTTTTACATGACGGTCAGCCGGTTCATCAAATGTTGAAGAAACAACTTCAGCACGGACGCTTCTTGCCATATCGGTAACCTCCTCGGGGCGTTCATCGATTAGTAAAATGATCAGATAAACTTCCGGATGATTTTTTGCTATAGCATTCGCAACCTCTTTCAACAAGTTCGTTTTACCAGTTTTTGGCTGCGCAACGATTAATCCACGTTGCCCCTTACCGATAGGCGTAAATAAATCCATGATACGCGTAGAATAATTTCCAACGCCCATATCCAAATTTAAACGCTCATCTGGGAATAATGGTGTCAAATAATCAAATGGTACACGATCACGTACCTCTGCAGGATTTTGTCCATTGATAGCCTCTACTCTGACCAAAGGAAAATATTTTTCCCCCTCTTTAGGAGGACGGATACAACCACGAACAGTATCACCCGTTTTCAGACCAAATAATTTGATTTGAGATTGTGATACATAAATATCATCAGGAGATGTCAAATAATTATAGTCTGAAGAACGTAAGAAGCCATAACCATCAGGCATGATTTCCAATACCCCCTCATTAACAATTACATTGTCGAAATCTGTACTTGAAGAAGTGCTTTCTGCTTTAGGAGTTTGAATGGTTTTTTCAGGTTGGGCACCTTTATCTGCTGCTGCTGCTGTATCCTCGGCTGCAACGGGGGTTTCTTCATGCTCAGAACCTTCACGTTTCCTCACCGTTACAGGTTCCGCAGTTTTAATGGTCCGCACACGTTTACGTGTACGTTCAGCATGTTCCTGACTATCTTCCTCTACTTTTGATACTTTTTCAGCTGAAGCTGGAGCGGCTTCCTCTTCTGCGCCAGTATTACTAATTCTTTCGATTAATTCTTGTTTACGCAATTTATCAGCATCTGCGATACCGATCAACTTAGCAATCTCGCGCAATTCTGATACGAGTTTAGCGTTTAATTCGTTAATATCCATTAATGTGTTGTGTATGATTTTTGGATTTTCTTTTTGAGCTTTATTCTGAATTCTGATTACACTTAAGCGAGTTTCCAAGATTAAGTGAGATGAAGAACTTAATGATTTCTTTTAAATCCGAAGCGGATTAAATATTGAGAACCTTGACAAAGAAAAAAACAAATTTTGTTATTTCAAAATATTTCAAAAAAAATATTTACTATTGTAGCTAGTAAAACGATTTAACAACATTTTTAGATTGAATTTATATTTTTTTTCATAAGTTCGTACCTTTCAAAATTTAAGTTTTTAGATCCCTTATATGGAACAGCAACAAACTAAAACCAATTACCCCGCGCTTTACACACTAATTATTGTGTTTTTCTTCTGGGGGTTCATTGCGGCAGGGAACAGTGTTTTTATACCGTTCTGCAAAAATTACTTTCATTTAGATCAGTTTCAATCCCAGCTGATTGACTTTGCTTTTTATACAGCTTATTACATCGGTGCATTGCTACTATTTATTTTCAGTTCAATCGGTGGAAAAGATCTGGTTGGCAAATGGGGATATAAAAAGAGTATCGTTTATGGCTTACTTTTCTCAGCTTTAGGTGCTGCAGCCATGATCGTCGCTGTCGAAGTGAACCTATATGTTGGCATGTTGTTGGGTCTCTTCGTCGTTGCCCTCGGTTTTTCATTACAACAGACCGCGGCAAATCCATTTGCAGTTTTACTGGGTGATCCAAAGACCGGAGCTTCGCGCGTCAACCTCGGTGGAGGTATTAACTCTTTCGGTACAACAATAGGCCCACTTGTTATCGGATTTTCATTATTCGGAACTTTTGAACCTATTTCTGACTCCGAAATTGCCAACCTTCCGTTAAATAAAGTAGTCTATCTTTATATAGGCGTTGGCCTGCTGTTTATTTTAGCTGCAGCGCTATTTAATTTCAGTAAAAAAGTTCCTGCTGGGATCAGCGACGAGCCAATGGAAAAAGCAAACAAAGCTTTACGTACATTGATTATTATGACCATTTTGCTCTTCGGTATGTTCACCCCCGTTTTTTTAAGCTATAAAAGTGATCTAGCCTTAGAAGTAGAGCAATTGCACAAGCAAGTTTCAAGTTTAACGGATCCCGTTCAGATCGATCAACTCAAATCACAGATTAAAGAAATCGCCAAACCTCTTGAAACCCAACGTATGCTCTGGCTAGCAGGCGCTTTGGTTGTTGTCATTGGCGGTTTGTTATTCTCTAATAAAAGTGCCCAAAAGAATCCAGAAGGTTGGGGTGCGATGAAATACCCTCAATTGGCTTTAGGTATGCTTGCCTTGTTTATCTATGTCGGTATCGAAGTAGCCATTGGTAGTAACCTAGGCGAATTATTAACCCTGAAAGAATTTGGACATTTGCAATCATCACAAATTACACCTTATGTATCCATGTACTGGGGAAGTATGATGATCGGCCGATGGGCAGGCGCAATAACTGCGTTTAACTTAACTAAAACCACCAAAAACGGTTTGTTAATTATCGTTCCACTCATTGCCTTCTCTATTATTATTGGAGTTAATACACTCGCTGGATTTGAAATGTCACACCTCTATTATTATGTCGTTTGTATTATTCTTCAAATTGTAGCATTCTACCTAAGTAAAGAGAAACCTGCTCGTACATTGATTATCTTCGGATTATTCGGAATTATTGCCATGTTGGTTGGCTTGTTCTCATCGGGTACAATCGCTATCTATGCCTTTTTATCAGGAGGTCTTGCTTGTTCAATTATGTGGTCTTCCATTTTCAGTTTATCCATTGTTGGTTTGGGTAAATACACCGCACAAGGCTCAGCGTTCCTTGTTATGATGATTCTTGGGGGCGGTGTTCTTCCTCCGATCCAAGGAAAACTAGCAGATATTATCGGTATCCACAATTCGTATATTCTACCATTGATCGGATTCTGCTATGTTGTTTTCTTTGCAATATTTGTGAAGGGTATATTAACAAAACAAGGAATCAACATTGACGAAATAGAGGCTGAAGGAGGACATTAACAGCCCTCACTAATTGTAAATAGTACACTATTTAAACAATTTTATTACACAGTACAAAAACAGGCTTAGCGATATTGCTAAGCCTGTTTTTTTATATACTGGTTAAATCACAAAAATTTATTTTTTGAAAAATCAATGGATAAATTATGATATTTAAAATTAAAAAATGTATTTTCGGGGAATTGATTAATGATTGATTACTCATTTTATAACGATAAACACAATTAAAACTACTCAATAATGATAATCATTGCTGACGGGGGATCAACAAAAACAAACTGGTGTTTGTTAGACGATTCGAATAAAAAAATCTACTTCAATACAGAAGGGTATAATCCTTATTTTGTTGATAGTGAATACATTGTAAACTCCCTAAAAAAAGGACTACCGCAAGATTTGCCTTTTGAAAAAATCTCGGAAGTAAACTATTATGGTGCCGGAGTCCACAACAAGGAAAAAGCACAAATCGTAGTTGACGCCTTGAAAGAAGTATTTACAACAGCTGAAGTTGAAGTAGGACATGATCTTCTTGCGGCAGCAAGGGCATTATTAGGAACTCAAGCCGGGTTTGCTGCGATACTAGGAACAGGAACAAACTCCTGCCTTTACGATGGCAAAGAAATCACATTGAACATCGACTCCGGTGCTTATATTTTAGGTGATGAAGGTTCTGGTAGTTATATCGGTAAAAAATTACTAGCGGATTATGTTCGTAATTTAATGCCCAAAGATGTTAAGGAAGTATTCTATAACACGTATAAAATGACAAAAGACGAAATTATGGATGCGGTTTATACCAAACCTATGCCTAATCGTTTCTGTGCTAGTTTTAGCAAATTTGTTTATGACAATAATGTGAATATCGAATACACGCGCAATATCGTCGATGAAGCTTTTGAAGCTTTTTTCAGAAACCTTGTCAGCAAATACCCGAATTATCAGAGCTATACTTTCAACTGTATAGGTTCAGTAGGCTATAATTTCAGAAATGTATTGGCTGAAAAAGCTGAACAATATGGAATGAAAGTAGGTAAAATCTTACGCTCCCCGATTGACGACTTGGTACAATTTCACATTGATAGAGCGGCAGCTACTGCCAAATAAAAGAATAACAATCTTTAACATACTTAAAAGGTATCCAATTTGTGTTGGATACCTTTTTTAGTATAGCATACCACAGTCTCCAACTCCCTTAACTACCCCAATAGCTCATACTTGTTGCTTGTATTAATTTCCAATTAACCATTTAAACCTTTTTACAAGATATTTTAATGATTTAATAACGGGAATTTCATCGGTACAAAATAAATGTATCTTTCTTTTGTAATAGAAGATAATAGATTTATCGAATGAAATTATTGTGGTTCAACTCAGGTTGAGTCATCTTTCTAAACAGAGATAAATAAAATAATTTATTGCAAATGAAAAGAAGCCTTGATATACTTGTAATCTCAGATTTACACCTAGGTACCTACGGCAGTAGAGCAAAAGAACTTTTACTTTACTTGGAGTCAGTATCTCCCAAAATATTGATATTGAACGGCGATATCGTAGACATTTGGCAATTTAAAAAAAGCTACTTTCCACAAGAACATCTCAAAGTCATCAAAAAAATTATTGACATGAGCTCTTCAGGTACAGAAGTACATTACATCACGGGCAATCACGATGAAATGTTGCGCAAGTTTACAGACCTAAAATTAGGTAATATCAAGCTGAGCAATAAACTACTTCTCTCCCTCAATAACCAAAAAGTGTGGATCTTTCATGGGGATGTTTTTGACGCTTCCATTCATCATTCTAAATGGTTGGCAAAACTGGGTGGATGGGGTTATGATAAACTTATACAGCTCAATAACATTATTAATTACTGTCTGGACAAAATGGGTAAGGAGAAATTCTCCCTATCAAAAAAAATTAAAAACTCTGTTAAAAAGGCAGTCAAATATATATCGGATTTTGAACATACAGCAACCGAGTTAGCCATAGAAAAAAACTACGATTTTGTTATTTGTGGACACATACATCAACCTCAAATCAAAGAAGTCATTACGCGAAAAGGAACCTGTACGTATATGAATTCCGGTGATTGGATTGAAAACCTCAGTAGTTTAGAATATAAAAATGGTGAATGGAAATTGTTCTATTTTGAAGAAAACAAAGAACAAATCCTTAAAAACAAAATCATTGACATTCCCCTATTCAGTTTGGAAGATCTTAAAAAAATTGTCATATCCTCATAGATACAAAGACCTTAAATCTGAAAAGTTTGCATAATTAAAACAAAAAGCCGAGTTAGCTCGGCTTTTTTGACTTTAAAGCTCAACTGTCGTACCGATTTCAGGTAATGACAATGATATATCCGCATTTTGGAATTTATCCAAAGCTTGTTGTTTATCGATAGTGATTGGCGGAAACGAATCGTAATGGATTCCGATTACCCGGGCGCAGTTCACAAATTCAGCCGCTTTGACTGCATCATCCACGTCCATAGTGTAATGGCCTCCTATCGGTAAAAAGGCCCAATCGAGATTCATTTCAGCCAATAATTTCATTTCCATGGTTAAAGCCGTATCCCCTGCAAAATAAATTCGTTTGCCTTTTACATTGAAAACAAAACCTACTGGAAACCCTCCGTATTGACCGTCAGGTGTACTATTGGTATGCGCAGCATAGACCATCTTTACCGAACCAAATGGCAGCTGAACAGTTCCACCCAAGTTAAACTCGATGACTTTATCATCGGGGACTCCCTGTCTGCGGACCCAGTCTGCAGTTTCAACAATCGCTAGAACAGTAGCATTACTATTTTTTTGAACCGTAGCCATATCGGCTACATGATCCTGGTGTCCGTGGCTTAAAAAGATATAATCTGGTTTAATCGCATTGACGTCGATTTCTTTTGCCAGTGGATTGAAGGTGACAAATGGATCCATAAGTACCTTTATCCCATCAAAATCAAACTCCACGCAAGACTGTCCGTAATATGTCGCTTTCATGATGATCACCTTATTGATTAAATAATCCGCCCAGTCCCCCCAACATATCCTTACTCGCTGCCTGCATTTCAGCCTGACTGATATTCTCAGCTTGAACAATAGCCTTATTCAAAGCAACCACAAGTAATTCTTCCAGTTCTTCCTTATCCGCGTTTGATAAAAATACAGGATCGATGATCACCTCTTTTATCTCTTTATTTGCTGTCGCCACCACACGGATTAATCCACCTTCCGCCTCACCGGAAACGGAAATTGAATCCAGTCTTTTCTTGATCTCCTCTGCCTTTTGTTGGGCCTCAAATAATTTGTCAAACATATTTTATAGCATTTATTTTATGCCAATTTACAAAAATATGTGTATACCTACTATGGCTAATTTACTTTCTCTAATACTCCCCCTTTTTTTTTGAAATTGGCTTTTTTCAGAAATTGGCTGTTCTTATTGGTTAGAAAGAACCTTCAGTTCGCTTTCATTGCTCTTGGTGTCTACGAAGTCGTGAAGGTTTTGTATTTTTGTAGTATGCAAAGCAATCAAGAAAAACTTGTCGCCCATATTTTGGACCAGCTGAACCTAAATTCAGCAGCTATTCCAGCGGAAACTTATAACAAATTACTTTCAGTTCAGCCTCAAATCGTGGATATCGATGATATGATCACTTATGTCAAAGGCATCGGCAATGATCTCAATGCTGGTGATAAAACCGCTACATTCATTGAAAAAATTGAAGATGAAACGAATATCCTCATCCATAAACTTAAGTTTATCTCAGCTACTGACAGGCCTAAAGTCTTGGTGGTAGATCAGATCGAACCTCTTGAAATTAACCGTTCTGCTTATCTACATGAAGCCATAAAAATTGCAGGCGGTATTCCAGTGACGACTGAAAATGAAGCCGACAAAATCATTGTCATTGGCCATGGCGAACAAACGTTTATCCAGCTACCTAAATTGTTGAATACGCCAGCTATCACTTCATCCAAAGCTATCGAGCTCGATCAGGTCTTTATTATGACCGATAAGCAATTTGCACAGATTCCGGGATACAATTATTTAAAGGAACTCGAATCATTAGCCGAAATTCTCCAGCCCAAATACTTTGTATATGGTCATGAAGGAAATGATTGGTTACAATTTCAACTAAGCTAATGAACCTGAAATATAGACAAAAAAAACAGCTCCGATAATGTGAGAGCTGTTTTTCTAATGTTTTGATATTTTAGTTATATCTTCTGCGCAGGACATCGTATAATTTTTCAACAGTATTTGGTTTATCCGCCCACTTATTTTTAATCGCATAATTTGTTTGTAAAAACGCGTCGGCTTCCGCATAGCTTGTAAATCTATTTAATAATTCAATTGCCTCGCTATAAGCCAAGCTATAGCCATTAAACAAATCCTTAATAAACAAAAGTTTATCATTTAAGCTTATACCTGTTTTAATATCCGTGAGTTTATCATTACTTCCAGATTGATTTACCTGATAGACGCGGTTTTGCACTCCCGCTTGTTTCTGCTGAGAGATGATTTCATTTAACGTTAATGGTCGAGCAGGAACTTCCTCAGCTACAGTGTTGATTTCTTCCTGAATAAAAACTTCCTTGGGCTGCTCAATAATGACTTCTTTGGGTTCTTCAACAACTTCTTTAACAAAGACATTTGCTTCTTCTATGTGTGAGTTTGCTTGCTTTTCGACCTGATAAGACGGCTCATCCACCTGAGATCCTGTAACACGAGAATCTACAGATTCAACGGCAACAGGATTAGATACCTCCGGTTTCAATGGTTCTCTTTCGTAAGTTACTGGTCTCTCTCTCTCTTCCACCACATTATCTTCTTTCACGGATTTAATATCTTCAACCTCCTGGATCTCCTGAACTACTTTTGCGGGCTGCTCAGCGACAAATTGCTGCGCCGTTGTTCTAAGGGTAGAAGGCGGTGTGAAATAATCGTTGAATGCAATCTTCTTACTTTCCAATGCAGCTGAATTTAATGGAGGCTGCGATTGATTTTCACGAAGGACAGTCTTTGTCTTGAGTAGCGTTATATAGGCTGTCACAGTTTGCGCCTTAGCCTCCAATAGGACTAATTCATTAATTTCGGACAAATCATCTTGTTCTGACAAGGTCAAATACTGTCCATTTAAATCCTGTAATAAATCACCTATCTTATTAAAAATTTCTTCCTGAGTACCCATAATTATATTTGAAATCACCAATTAATCGTTTATCATACCTATACCCTCAACTAACCTAAAAGTGGAAAACTCAAACCTTTGATTTATAAATATTTGGATTTACATTCACTTTTTTGC
The DNA here is from genome assembly GCF_002429765.1 of Sphingobacterium sp. UBA5996. NCBI lineage: Bacteria > Pseudomonadati > Bacteroidota > Sphingobacteriia > Sphingobacteriales > Sphingobacteriaceae > Sphingobacterium > Sphingobacterium sp. UBA5996. Next base: position 11,533 of record NZ_DJAS01000030.1, on the reverse strand, counting down.
TACCCAAATTTAATATTTAATTCTGATATTAGCAGCGTCAAAAACAGAATATAGTAGCAGGTTATTATACGAATATCACCTTATTTGTAGACCTCACGACAAAATTAAATTAATCAAATGCTTTTTTCCGAACATAATTTGGCTTTGCGCCCCGCTCAATATGGTAGCATTGAAATTATCTGCGGTTCCATGTTTTCAGGCAAAACAGAAGAATTGATTCGCAGACTAAAACGAGCGCAGTATGCACGTCTGAATGTTGAAATATTTAAACCATCCGTTGACAAGCGATACGACGAGAAATTAGTCGTTTCACACGATAGTAACAGCATACCATCAACCCCTGTCGATCATTCTTCCGCTATCCTACTCTTAAGTTCATCCACTAAAGTGGTCGGAATCGATGAGGCGCAATTCTTTGATGACGGTTTGACAGAGGTATGTGTCAAATTGGCAAACAGTGGTGTTAGAGTAATTGTGGCAGGACTGGATATGGATTATCAAGGAAGGCCGTTTGGCCCAATTCCACATCTTATGGCGGTAGCCGAACATGTGACAAAAGTGCACGCGGTGTGCATGCAATGCGGGGCTCCGGCAAATTATTCTTATCGCCTGACCAATGAGACAGCAACAGTACTTTTAGGTGAAAAAGAGGCCTACGAACCTCGGTGCAGACATTGTTATTTTAATTTGACTAAGTGATTTTGAGAAGCATTCAATAAAAATCTGCCAAAAAATATACAAATACAGTTTGGCATAAAATTTGAAATATACTTTACAAATAGAAGATTAACGCTTTAAATAGCGACAAAATACTTTTCATAATTTAGGTTTATAATTGGTTAGTTAGCAGTTCCTTGCCCATCAAGGAGCTGCTCTTTTTTATCGCCTACAGAAATAGTTAGGGCTGAACGCTATAGTTTATTACCTTCCGTCCAATATTCCCAGTTTGGTCCATCCCTTCAACAATTACTTTATAATTTCCATTTCCGTCGGCATTATAAAATTGAATCGCAGCCTCTCCTGTTTCTGTTATGGAGACTTTCGGATTCCAGTAAATAGTGGTTCTCAAATCATTTACAGCCTTTCTTTCTGGAGTATCATACTTAGGAACGTAGAATTTTCTTTCTTTGATATAGCCCAAAGGATACATATCGATAACGTTTGATTTAGGTAACATACTTTCAATCTCACTCAACGACATCCGTGGCTTTTTAGCTTCAACTTTCTTCGTATAGATGGAAACAACACCATTATTCTGATACATTCTGGAGACTGTGCCCAATTCATCGCGCAAGAAAATTTCGATACCTTCGATATCTGCCACATTGATACTATTCAGGCCCGGTTCATCAATAGCCATACCATTTAGAAAGAATTGGACAGGTGTACGCCCACCTGCATTGTAATCGCGAGAAACATAATACTTCAAAGTCTGCGGATCATAGGTAATACCCGTCAACACCGTTTGGAGGCACATCGTTAATACATTACACCCTGTCAAACGCTCAGGTTCAATACGATGCTCAGGCATCGACAATCCCGAAATAGAAGGAAAATCTTTATTTGTGATTACCTTTTTCACTACGGCTGTCACTTCGACTTCATCCAGCAAGATGGATTTTCGGTATTCTTTTCGGCTATTGGCCAAATAAGGCGCAAAAGCCTGATCTATATTAGGTATGAAATAGCTCTTATACCCATTGTTCTTATCGATCTCAGGATAAAAGCTCTGATCCATATTGATAACCAAACTCCTGTAATTGTCATTGGATCGGGCATTTACCGTTACTTTGGATGAATCTGGAAAGACCAGATCCTTAAATGTGAATCGTCCATTTTGATCCGTGTACACATCCTTTTTAATGTTACGGGAAGGAACCGATAAAAGCAAGCCTCCATTTGGATAAGGACGCCCTGTGTTCATCCGAAGAGTGCCTGACAATTCTATACCTTGCTCAGGGAGAAAACTAATCTGCGGTAACTTCTCCGAAATAAGCGTTGGATAATCAAATCGGCGATAACCCTGTGTCATTAATAACGCATCCAGCGCTTTGTCACGATTGGGATTTTTTTCATCGAAATAGGCGTTTGGATTCTCCACATTCCCTTTCAGGTCTGAAGTTAGTAAAAAGTTACTCACGATAGAAAGATCCGCCTGATCATTATAGGGAACTTTAGACTCATCAATTACAGATACCGAGTAGCTTCCTGGAAATTTCTGTCCATTGTTGTCCACCGCAAGTTTAAGATTTACGAAGTCTTTGGCTTTATAACTTTGCTTATCGCTTGTGACTTGGATATTTAAAAGCTTTTCGCTTTGAACAAATGCCAGACGCTCGCTGATAGGCTTTCCCTCTGGGCTCAATAAAGTTACCTGGACAATACCATTTGGTAAACGTTCTTTCGGAATATTAACTAACGCTGAGGAAGATTTTAAATTCACTTGCGCACCAAAACAAAGGTGTCCATTGGACTGAACCAAAACATAATAAGATTGACTTTGGTTTTTTGAGAAATTTTCTTCACTGGTCACCACGGCGAACTCAGCATTCGTGGCATCCTGCTTCACAAAAACGACATTTGCTTTATCAGTAACGACGGCGGGCAATTTATATGTGCGTTCTTGTCCATTGTCAAACTTTATCACTGCCTGATACTTTTCTCCAGCAAGAGGTAACAGCGAGAAATAACCCATTCCGGTTCCAAAGTCCTCAATCTCAGCAACGGACTTGCCCTTTGAATCCAGAATATTGCCTTTAACCTTTAGCCCTTTGCCATCCGATCCAACTGCTTTAAATGCGACCTTTTTAGCCAGGCCTGCGATCAGATCTCCGCCTTCAGGAAAGAACTGTACGTCGGCATCCCATAAGGCATTTTTGAGTAAGAAAGAACTAGACAGCGGCTTTTCATTTTTATTTTCCTGAATACTAATTTTCAATTGTCCCTTTTCCAAATTCGACTTTTCCTTAGCAGACAGATTTATAGTTACTTTCCCCAATCCGTCAGTCTCACCTTTACCCTTGTCATACGTTTCCCAGCCCGATACAAACTCCCAATTAATTTTTGAATTGATCATCGGTTTTCCCGTTCGATCGCGAAACTGTATGACTGCCTGCGTCTTATTCCCACCAATGTTATTTTGAAATTCAATATTCGTAATCAATTTCTTATTAATTACGTCACCAATGGGAATTACTTTATTAAAGAAGTAAGCATTATCAAAATTAGCCATCCATTTCGTATAGCCTCTAAACCGATAATTGTCCTGAACCATAAATTGAGGATCAAGCACAATCTGCCCATTTCCTACCCCTTTATCCAATGGAATCCGAAGAGTCTGGATAAGGGAATCACGGCTATTCAGCACCTCCACGTAGGCTATTTTACTCGGCTCATATTCAGGCAAATTGCGAGATAAATAGGTAGAAAACCAAAGGGTATCCCCTACAGCATAATATGGCTTATCGAAATGTAAATGTACCTTTTCAACGGGGTACACTTGAAAATATTTTTGAACTCGTTCTACGATCGTATTAATAGGTAGTGTAGGTGCGGTCTGCGCATACGTCGTCCCTATTCCTAATAGTCCTATCGATAAAGTCAATAGTTTTATGTGCTTCATGGAAAGTCTTAGAATAAAAAATGAATAGCTAAATATATTCAATTTTAGGCAAAGACCAACCCCAATAGGTCATTTTTAACATTTATTATATCTGGTATTGGAACCATGAGCCCCTTTCAAACGTCATTAAAGCAAAGGAGCCAATAGTCTGCAGATAGAATCGACCCCCCTTTTCCAACGGCTTCGTTGCATCCAACTTCGAATTGTAATCAGATCTGAAAATTCAATATCAGCCAAAAACTGCGCATTCAGACGGTCACAGAGTGCTTTATCCGAGATAATTCCTGAAATCTCAAAATTGATATAAAAACTCCTGATATCCAGGTTTGTCGTACCAATATACGCCAGCTTCCCATCAATACAGATCGTTTTAGCATGGAGAAACCCTTTTTTATAAAGGTAAACATTCACTCCCCTTTCCAGTAGCGGTTTGATAAATGAAAAAGAAGCATGTTGTACGAAATACGAATCAGACTGAGCCGGCAACATCAAATCCACACGAACACCCGACGAAACCGCCAACATTAAAGCAGTGGTCAATTGATCGCTTGGAATAAAATAAGGAGTACACAACTGTACATACTCTTTAGCTTCATTTATACCTGCGATAATAGCTTCCATATTGAATGGTGCTGGCGATCCAGGATCACTCGCCGTAAACCCTACTCCACTGGCATCTTCATGATTTAATGGAAATCGATTTAAATAACCCCGCCCGAGTTCAAAAGACTCCGCTTCCGTCTGATTCCAGCTATTCCAAAACTGGATCTGTAATGTATTTACTGCTGCGCCGATTACCATCATCGCCGTATCCCGCCAGTAAACCCCATTCTTTCCGTTATTGATATATCGGTCCGAAATATTGATCCCACCGACAAAGCCGATTTTACCATCAATAACCACAATCTTACGGTGGTTTCTGTAGTTACTGTTTGCCAAAGAACTAAAAGTAACGGGAAGAAAGGCTTGAAATTCAAAATCAGGTTTATTTCGTCGCAAATATTTTATTACATCCGGCGCACCAAAGCTGTCTAATATCAGACGCACAGTGACACCAGCTTTTGCTTTCTCTTCTAAAATATGTAAAATTTCACGGCCTATTTCGTCCATTTCCCAAATGTAATATTCCATATGGATAGAATGCTCGGCTGCTTTAAGCCTGTCGATAAGTACAGGAAATTTTTCTTCGCCATTGATAAATAGCGTCACCTCGTTATTCAGGGAAAAGGTAGATATTTTTTGGTTTTTGAGATATCGATACACCATAGCCAAACTTCCAATGCGTTCATTTAACGTATCGATATGTTCCTCCATAATTTCAGACTCCTTACGCCAAGCGTCCAATAGTTTTTTGGACTGCTCACGGTATACCCGTTTCATTCTTTTGACCTTTTTAAATTTTTGTCCAAAGAAATAGTAACTGAGTAAACCAATGCCGGGCAAGAACACAATGACCATAATCCAGGCAATCGTTTTGGATGGATTACGGTTTTCGATCAAGATGGTCCCGATTACACCAATGTAAAGAATCAGTAAAGGGATCCAGTAATATTGTAATACTATTTGTAAGATATGATGAAGTACCTCCATTTTGTATGCTAAGGGTTTGACCAAATATAATATTTAGTACCGACATATCGTTGTCGTCAAACACAGTTTATTGCACCCTCAACATGAATAAATGGACTTAAATAGGGAATATCTAAATTGGCACCACGAAGTACAAACCATATTCCCAACAAGAAATATAGAAAAGGTACCCATTTTGAAAATCCAATTTTGAAGGATCGGGAAAAATTGCCAAGAAAAGAAAAGAGAAACAACAACGGTATAGTTCCCAAACCAAAACATACCATAAAGAAAAAACTTTGGAGTGGACTATCCGCGTTGATGGAAGACATGAGTGCCATATAGACCATGCCACAGGGTAATAATCCATTCAACACACCGGCTATAAAGCTTCCCCCTGGCTTATACAACCACTTCGACAACAACCGTACAATAGGCTGCACAGCTTTGGTCTGCCAGCTCGCGATCATTTTGTTGTGCTTACCGACTAGCTGAAATAAAGCAATTCCTATCAGTATAATTCCTGTAACCCAGCTCAAGGTGCGCTGCCAGCCTTGAATTTGTGCAAATGTCCCTATCGTACCGAGTAAAAGCCCCAAACAACCATAGGTCAGTACCCTACCCGATTGATATAATATCTTATTTAGGAAAACTTTCCACCCCAAATCCTGCCTCCCTTCTATGGCGAAAATCAATGGGCCACACATTACCGCACAATGTATACTGCCAAACAATCCCATGAAAAAAGCAAAATAAGTATAGCTCATTTCCTTATACTAAAATAAAATATGCTCTTCAAATAGAAAATCTTTACCCACACTTTTCCAATCAATATAAAGGTTCCACATTCCTTTATCGAACGTGGAGATCGGAAGGGTATATAGATTACCTGTCGTCTGAAACGGTAATTCTTTATCCAATCGATTATCAGAAGGCTTGCGAAAAACCAATTTCCCTTTATTTTCTTTAGAGACAAAATGAATGTACAAGGTGTCTTTCCTGATTTCGACAGTCGGAGATTCCTTCATAGTCAATACATTCTGCTTTTTATCGTACGCTTGGTCATAATTCAGCCCCTGTTCGTAGTAATCATCTTCCTCCAGACTATCTGAGTCATGGCTTACCATATAGACACCCGCTCCGACTATGCACAACATAAATACCGCCAAGGTTAAAAAAATTTTTGTACCCCAATTCATTTTTCTTCATTTTAATTCATACCCGGAGGCGCTATAAAAGTAGTTTTTAAACTTTCCACTTTCTTATCACCCGAATAGATCGCTAATTTTACATTACTTTTATAAGTCTCCACATCTTTATTCGCGATAATGAGAAAAAAACTCATTGTCGCATGCCCATCTTTATCCAATTTTTGGATAGGGTTAACCAGCTGAATCTTTAAACGCGGATCATCGCAGACGAGTTTGAAAGGCATTTCTTTGCCAGACTTATTGATCAATTCCAAAGAATACAAGTTGCTTATTGTCTTATCGTCACGAAGCTGGTAGGTACTGCCCTTTGCGCGGAGTAACCTTCCATCCACCTGAGAACGGTTGAACAATAGAAAACAAAAGACAGTCATTAGGGCGACCAACACGATAGAATAAGCTATCGTTCTCGTATTGTTTTTTTTCTTGAGCGTACCCTCGATCTCCCCCATTGGATAAAAGCCAATTAACTTTTTAGGCTTTCCGATTTTGTCCATGACAGCATCACAGGCGTCGATACATGCCGTACAACTTACGCATTCCAATTGCAAGCCTTTTCGAATATCAATTCCTGTAGGACATACATGGACGCAGAGCTTGCAGTCCACACAATCGCCCTGAGGTGCCATGACATCCTTTTGATGTTTTCCTCTAGGTTCTCCACGTCTATGATCATAAGCTACTGTAATACTCTGATCGTCCAAGAGTACCCCTTGCAATCGGCCGTATGGGCAGATTGCTATACATACAATTTCTCTAACATACGCAAATACGCCATAGAAAACCAATGTAAATATAGTAATCGAGATGAGACCACCGATATGTTGATCCAGCGGATCAGTGATAATCTTTAACAAGGCATCGACACCGATAATGTAAGATAAAAAGATATTGGAGATGAAAAAGGATATGATCAGAAAAATGCTGTGTTTCAAAAATTTCTTAAACTGCTTTTGATCCGTATTGGGACCTGCATCCAATTTTTTTTGTTGTTGCCAATCACCTTCAATCCAATACTCGATCCTTCTAAATATCAATTCCATAAAAATGGTCTGGGGGCAAGTCCACCCACACCATACCCGTCCAAAGACAACAGTAAACAAAACCACACATACCATCACGATCAACATGCCAAATACGAATATGTATAGGTCTTGCGGATAGAAAAGATTTCCTAAGATGGAGAATTTCCGGTCAATAATGTTAAACATTAAAAACGGTTCACCATTTATTTTGATAAAAGGAGCGACAAATAAGAACAGTAGCAGTGAATATCCAACCCACTGTCTCTTTTTGTAAAGTTCTCCCTGCGGTTTCTTGGCATAAATCCATTGTCTTTTTTTTGACTTAGATCCACCATTATTGGCATTATTCAATACTACTGTACTCATTGTTATTTCGATTTATTACTCTGCTTTTTTTTCTGTTTCAGCTTGATCTGTTTTACCTTCCTCCGCTGATTTCTCTCCACTTGCTGCCTGCCCACCACCATAGCTTACCTCTTCACCTTGAGGCGCTTTTGGATTAGCAGGGTTAGTATCCCTTAATGTGACAATATAACTGGCCACCTGGGCAATTTGAGCAGGACTTAAAGTTTGTTCCCAAGGCACCATTCCTTTATCAGGAACACCATATTTAATGGTTTTGAAGATGTCCTTAATTTCGCCACCATGTAACCAAAACTTATCGGTCAAGTTCGGTCCGATACCACCTTCACCACTACCGCCGTGACAGGCGACGCAGTTTGCGGTAAAGATAGTTTTCCCGTCGGCGGCCAACTCCGGTTGAAACTCCACGCTACTTTCATCTACGTTACTCGCTGAAGCAGTGAGATAAGCCTGGCGTTCTTTCTCAGCAATGACCATCTCATGTTCATATTCCTGATCTTGGTTCATTCCTATACCAGAGACCTGATAAACGAATAAGTAAACAAGACCAAAAAAGATTGTTCCGTAAAAGAGGAAATTAAACCAGATTGGAATCGGATTATCCAATTCGCGAATACCGTCATATTCATGGTCTATAACAATATCCTTCTCTTCTGAAATCGGTCTGATCCCCATGATCTTGTTCCATGACCTTTTCATCCAGCCTTTGTTTGCTGCCTTTTTGAGTTTTTCCTCGTTGGCCAATTCAGGCATGGTAATCTTAATAATGGATTTCATCGCACGATTGACCATCAGTGCCGAAGCGAGGAGAGCCAACATCACAACGATCAATACGATAATTAAGATATCTGTGTATAAATTATCTGTACCAAATCCTATCGTAGATTGAACAACTTCTGCGGTAGCTGGTGCAGTATCCAATAATAAACTCATATATTATAGACTTTCAGGTGAATGATTCATTTCCTTTTCTGTTTCGTCTTCTTCCAAAGGCAATTCCTTCATATAAGTAACATAGTCTTTTTTCATCCGGAACAACATTATTGCTACTGAAATGAAGAAAATCAAGAAGATCCAAAGTGATGCGATTAAATAAAGCTCACTACCGTTTAGATTTGTTATTTGCTTAAACATCGCTTTATTGATTTGCGTTAATAGTATTATCAGCTACCTTCGGCGCTGCTTTTATATCTGTTCCAAGTCGCTGCAAGTATGCAATTACGGCTACAATCTCACGATCAGCTAACACATTCACTTGATTTTGTTTCAGATCATCAGCAATTTTTTGCGCTTGCTTAGTAAGATCCTGTTCAGCATGTTCAATTTCAGCATCGGTATATGGAATACCCAATTTGCGCAATGCTTTCATTTTATCCTGCAGAATAGAATTGTCCAATTTCTGATCGATCAGCCATGGATAAGTTGGCATGATACTTCCAGGAGAGGTAATTGTTGGATCCATCAAGTGGTCAAAGTGCCACTTGTTCGGATATTTCCCTCCGATCCGGTGCAGATCCGGTCCAGTCCGCTTCGAGCCCCATAAAAACGGTGTATCGTAAACAAACTCACCAGCTTTACTATATTCACCATATCGCGCTGTTTCTGACCTAAACGGACGGATCGTCTGTGTATGACAATTAACACAGCCTTCCCTAACATACAAATCCCGTCCTTGCAATTCCAATGCTGTGTAAGGTTTCACACTAGCAATTGTGGGAACGTTCTTAGAAATCGTAAACGTCGGTACCATCTCGACCATACCTCCGATAAGGATGGCAATTAGCGCTAACACCATAAATAAAATTGGTTTACGTTCGAGGCGACGGTGTTGCGACTGTTCGTTTACCTGAACTGGCAATAATGCAGGTGCTTCCGCTGGTTCATTGGCCAGAAGCTTTCCGCTTTTCATCGTTTTGATCAAGTTGAAAGTCATCAAGAACACACCAGACAGATAAAGAGCCCCACCTAATGCACGCATCATGTGCATCGGCAAAATTTCTAATGTCGTCGCAAGGAAATTCGGATATTTCAAAACACCCTCTGGTGTAAATTCTTTCCACATCAAACCTTGTACTACAGCTGCCCAGTACATTGGGATTGCATAGAACAAAATACCCAGTGTACCAATCCAGAAGTGAGTTGATGCCAGTTTTTTAGAGTAGAGTTCTGTTTTATAAATACGAGGTATCAACCAGTACAAAATTCCGAATGTCATAAATCCGTTCCATCCCAATGCCCCCACGTGTACGTGTGCTACAATCCAATCGGTAAAGTGAGCAATTGCATTAACTTGTTTCAAGGATAACATAGGCCCCTCGAAAGTTGCCATCCCATAACAGGTAAGTGCCACCACCATGAATTTTAACATCGGTTCTGTCCGCACCTTATCCCATGCACCCCGTAAGGTGAGCAGACCATTGATCATACCACCCCAACTCGGAGCAATCAACATAATTGAAAACACGACTCCTAAAGACTGTACCCAACCCGGTAGTGCCGTATATAATAAATGGTGAGGACCTGCCCAGATATAAATAAAGATTAAAGACCAAAAGTGAAGAATACTTAATTTATACGAGTAAACCGGACGGTTGGCCATTTTAGGAAGAAAATAATACATCATTCCCAGATAAGGAGTCGTCAAGAAAAAGGCTACTGCATTGTGTCCATACCACCATTGTACAAGGGCATCCTGTACACCTTTATACACATAGTAACTTTTCCAGCCCGCTACGGGCAATTGAATGGAGTTAACAATGTGCAAAACAGCGACTGTAACAAACGTGGCAATATAGAACCAAACTGCGACATACATATGGCGTTCGCGTCGTTTGATAATAGTGCCGAACATATTGATACCAAATACAACCCAAATAAGGGTAATGGCGATATCAATTGGCCATTCCATTTCGGCATACTCATGGCTTGAAGTAAGACCCAGTGGAAGTGTAATAGCCGAGGCAACAATAATTAATTGCCAACCCCAAAAATGGAGCTTACTCAAAGCATCACTGAACATTCTTGCTTTAAGCACCCGCTGCAAGGAGTAGTATACTCCCATAAAAATACCATTACCTACGAAAGCAAAAATAACCGCATTGGTATGTACAGGTCGTACACGGCCAAATGTTGTAAATTGCAATCCAAAGTTCATCTGAGGCCAAACAAGTTGAGTCGCCACAAGCAATCCTATGGTCATACCAACTATCCCCCAAATAATGGTAGCGATTCCGAAATTTCTGACAATCTTATTGTCGTAATTAAATTGCTCTAACTGCATTACTTAAATTGTTGATTCTGCTTCAAAAGTAAGCAGCATTTTATGACAATCTAATGATGCACAATGCGTACAAAAGTGATGTGCATCACTTTTAGCTTAATCTCGGCTTTCGCTTCGTTTCTACAATTTGCAACTGAATGTAAGTAAGTTATCAAAAATAAAAATGGTGAACCGGCGTTCCTATAATTAATCGTGAAGTCAAAAGTGATGCTAATCACTTTTCTAACCTTGCAGCTAGATCTTTTAATATAAGTCAACCTATTATTACGGCCAAAAAAGGTTGTTGTTTCCTCAAGACACACCTTTGCCTCAGTTATGCAATAGCCACTATCGATACAATTGCAAGTTTGGACTAAGATTGATCGGCAGACCTCTATGAAGATGCACTGTGCGACTGAGGACAGTGCCGGTTGCGGAACATGGCAGATGGACCAGCCGCATCTACGGCCATGGAGGTAGTTAAACG
>NZ_DJAS01000029.1:0-157942 GCF_002429765.1 Sphingobacterium sp. UBA5996 | reverse complement strand
GACTTTTTCAGTGCCCTCTATCTGCAGCCGGTCTTTTTTGTTGTTGGTTATTAATTAACATCACTTTCTTCTTCTTCTGTATCTATTTCTATGCGTTCGCCTTTGGTATTAATCAAAATTACATCATCCGAATCCGCCAAAGATACAGAAGCTATACCATCACTGAAAGCAGTAGCTCCGCTGTATATGAATGGGATTGCTATTTTTCCCTGTCCATCTAAATAGCCGTATTTTCTATCTTTGCTCGCCAGGAAAAGATTGGGTTCTTCGGTAATTGAAATAAAATCGTAATCAGGTGCAATGATCCGATTCATTTTTATGTCAGCAAGATTATACTTGTCGTTTTCGATGCTAATGAAATGTGTTGAATTATTTTCTGAAATGTAGCTATATCGTGCCGGAATAACAATTTTACCAGCTTGATTCAAAAGTCCATAGTTGTTATTTAATTGAAAGATAGCATATCCGCCATTAATAACCGATATCATATCATAGTTTGCTGCAATCAAAATATTTCCGGTTTTATCCATCACTCCATATCTCTCGTTTAGTCCAAAAACAAATTGTTCAAGATAATCATCATAACCTAAATAATCATATTTGAAAGGGATTGTTACTTTACCAACGGGGTTAATAGTACCATATTTCTCATTCTTATATTGAACTATGCTGACATCTCCGACAAATGGTGCGATGTAAAGATATTGGGCGGGTACAATTGTTTTTTCCTCGCTGTCTTTTAATCCCACAAGACGAGTTGTGGCATCTTCGAAGACATAGAGATTTTCAGCCATTTGATTGCTCTCTATTGTGTTTTCTTTGGTTGAGTCGCTGGAATGCTCATTCGAATTGTTGGTCTTGAACGTTTCATTTATTTGAGCAAACGACATTGTACTGGTTACCAGGAAGGCTGCGAATGATAAGGATATTTTTTTCATTTTGTTAAACTTTGAAGCACAAATATCCTGATTGCAAGTAAGGCGTTGTATCCCTGAAATCCGTTATTTTAACGATAAATCCACTTCGGTCTTTTCTTTCAGCAAGCAACAAGACCTTATCGATGTATGGTGTTGGTATTTAGTCAATGGTCAATTGATAGTTAAGCAATAGTCCGGGCAGTTGTTCTAGGCTAAATTTACTTTTTTTCATGCGATTGGCGTCTGGATCAAGCTGTATATTGATGGACGATCTAAAATCACAGCCTTCGAGGTTACATTGAACGAAATGGGCATTAAATAGATTAGTCTTTTTGAATACCGATTGCTGAAGATTGGCGCGTTCAAAATCCACGTGTTGCAAAGAGCAGTTATCAAATTGAAACTTCTTTAGGTTTCTTTCAAAAAAAGAGGAGTAATCCAGCACAGAATTGCTGAAATTGACATGAAAGGAAAATGAACTACATGCATTAAAGTTTATGCCCAGCATTTTACAGTTATCAAAAACAAGATGATCTAATTGTGTCCCATTTAAACTGACATTGGAGACATTGCAAGACTTAAATTCACAGTTTGTGAAAATGAGGTTTACCAGCTCCGCATTTTGAAAATCGCATTGTTCAAAAATACATTTATAGTATTCTTGAACTTCTTTTAGTTCGGTTGTGAAAGTCTGTTTAGTGATTGTTTGTTCGACAAGCTCTTTCATTTGCTAACGTTTTGGCATTGATTCTAGTTGGTATTGATTTTAGCTAAAATAAGGAATTCTTCGGAATGATTTCATTTTAATATGAATTAGATCTTGATGTTTTCGCTCGCAGAAAATACCTGTTTCTAGGGATACAAATGCTGATTTTTTAAGGCTATCTTTGGTAAAGCCATAGACATCACCTTGGGGATGCTGGGTACCAAGTTGGAGCATTGTAGAACTCTGGTAGGGTTTAGTATAAATTGTTAAAGGGCACTTTTGGGTGCCCTTTACATGCTAATAAATCCTGGATCGTATTAATACATCTTAGTTATTTTTTAAATATTGACGTAGTACATATTGTAGGATGCCGTCATTCTTAAAATATTCAATTTCGATGGCCGAATCAAGCCTTGCTTTTACTTGAAATGTGGTGACTTTTCCAGTTTCATGTACAGCCGTTACCGCGAGCAGTTTATGGGGTGTTAAGTCGGTTTCCAGTCCTGTGATGGTATAAACTTCTGTTCCGTCCAGGCCCAATTTCTCGGCATTTTCATCATTGATAAAAACCAGTGGTGCTACGCCCATGCCGACCAGATTGCTTCGATGGATACGCTCGAAGCTTTCAGCAATTACAGCCCGCACGCCAAGCAGAAAAGTCCCCTTGGCGGCCCAATCTCTCGAAGAGCCCGAACCGTACTCTTTTCCAGCCAATATAATCAGTGGCGTATTGTCATTACGGTAATTCATAGCAGTATCATACACAGTTTTTACCTCATTCTTCGGAAAATAGCGACTAAATCCACCTTCGCGATCGACGATTTTGTTTTTAATACGTACATTGGCAAATGTTCCACGCATCATGACTTCATGGTTGCCACGTCTGGATCCATAGGAATTAAAATCTTCTTTAATTACCTGATGTGACCTGAGGTATTGCCCAGCTGCCGTGTCTTCTTTGAATGAGCCGGCAGGAGATATGTGATCCGTCGTCACCGAATCGCCGAGATAAAGAAGCACCCTTGCATTTTCAATATCCTGTATAGGGTTAGGAACAGCCTGTAAATTTTCGAAAAAAGGTGATTCCTTGATGTAAGTGGAAGTATTATCCCATTGGTAATTCTGGTCAAGATTTACTTCAAGTTCTTGCCAATCTGGTGACCCGTCGAAGATCACATCATAAACTTCTTGAAAATCTGACTGTTTGACACAGGCATTGACGGTTTCCATAATATCTTCCCGGGTGGGCCAAATATCTTTAAGATATACAGGCTCACCGTTGGGGTCGTAATCAATTGGCTCTTCCAGTAGGTTGATATCAACTCTCCCGACGAGGGCATAGGCAACAACAAGCATCGGCGACATCAAAAAATTCATTTTGACCTGCGGATGCACACGTGCCTCAAAATTTCGATTGCCAGATAATACTGAGGCGACAATCAGTTCACCCTTTTCTACCGCTTCTGCAATTTGGGGCGGGAGAGGGCCGGAGTTTCCAATACAGGAGGTACAACCATAGCCCACGGTGTGAAAACGCAGGGCGTCAAGATCTGCGCGAAGTCCCGATCGTTCGAGGTATTGCGTAACGACCTTTGAGCCCGGTGCTAAGGAAGTTTTTACCCAAGATTTTGTGCGAAGTCCGCGTTCGATCGCGTTTCGAGCCAATAAACCAGCGCCGATCATGACGGTAGGATTCGATGTGTTTGTACAGCTCGTTATGGCAGCGATGGCAATACTACCATCACTAACAATATACTCCTTATGATTGTGTTTGATGCGAACGGCATGAATAGACTCCTGAATAACTTCATGTGGCGAAGCATGGTCGACAGGTACTTTTCCAAAGGTAAACTCTGTGCCTGAACCACCGTCGGCGAGCCATGCTGATTCAGATCGCTGCAGCACTGGAACATATTGACGATGGTGTTCGCTGTCTAAGAGCGCTGAGAATGTAGCCTTTAAATCTTTTACCAAAATCTTATCTTGAGGACGTTTGGGACCTGACACAGTAGGCTCTAGGTTGGATAAATCGAATTCTACCACAGAAGAATATTGAATATCCTCGTTGCCCGTACGCCAAAGTAGGTTGTTTTTGCAATAATCTTCAACAAGTTTAATTTGTTCAGCACTTCGATTGGTACTATGCATGTATTCGAGGGTTCGATCATCAATTGGAAAATACGTAACCGTACAGCCAAATTCCGGAGACATATTTGAAATGGTTGCACGATCTGTTACAGATAGGCTGTCTAATCCATCTCCAAATACTTCAACAAATTTTCCGACAACGCCTTTTTCGCGTAAGACTTTTGTTATGGAAAGTACCATATCCGTGGCGGTGCATACACCTGGTATTTTTCCACTGAGCTTGAGACCGATAACTTCTGGGCAGGTGAAAAAGATGGGTTGTCCAAGCATGGCGGCTTCAGCTTCTATGCCGCCAACTCCCCAGCCTAAAACGCCAATACCATTGACCATTGGCGTGTGCGAATCTGTACCTACTAATGTGTCTGGAAAAAGCCAATTGTCATGCGCTACCACGCCTTTGGCTAGATATTCCAAATTGACCTGGTGACAGATACCCATACCCGGTGGAACGACAGTAAAATTCTTTAATCCTTTCTGCGCCCATTTAAGAAGTTCATAACGCTCGCGGTTACGTTCATATTCCAACGCGACATTTTTATCATAAGAATATTCAGTGCCAAAGTAATCTACCTGAACGGAGTGGTCAATCACAAGATCCACTGGTATGGCAGGATTTATCTTCTGTCCATCCTTGCCGTGACGGATAAATTCGGCACGTAAGGATGCCATATCGACCACTGCAGGTACTCCCGTAAAATCTTGCATTAAAATCCGGGCCGGTTTGAAGGGAATATCTTTATCTACGGGCTGGGGCGACCAGTTGATCAGTGTATTAACGTGCTCATCCGTGATACTGAATCCATCGTGGTTACGCAAAACATTCTCCAATAATATCCGAATGCTAAAGGGTAAGTGATTGATGCTACCTTCCGGAAGGTCCTTAATGGAACTGTAATGGTAAGATCTTCCGTTAATTTCAATTTCGCGTATTGATTTCTCTTTGCTCATATTCATCTACTTATTTTTCTTAGTATATAATATGCATAGGCCCAAATTTGTTTGTAATATCTTTTACACACACCTTTATCTTTTTTATGTAAAATCGACCTGTGGTTAGCAATGGTTAAAAAAAACGTCAAACTAAGTATTTGATCCTTTTGAAGCAATCAAATGAAGTTATTGATATTGTGTTAGGTATTATGAAAATAGCAATAAACAAGCATCGTACAATAGGACTACAGAATTTAGTAGTGGACTGTTTTATTGATGGGTTTATTGTTTTTTCTGCACCGCCAGAATCGGGCTGGGGATAGATTCCAGGATTATTCAAGATAGCAAGATAATGGAAGATAATTTATGTTTCATTTAGTATTTTCGGCATTTTCTTGCTAATTTTGCGTGCTAATTGTATAAGGAGAAATTATCTATGCCCGTCAAACTTCCTAATAACCTTCCTGCCATTGAGCTGTTGAAAAAGGAAAATATATTTGTCATGAGCGATTTAAGAGCAAATGAGCAAGATATTAGACCACTACGTGTTTTAGTACTTAATTTAATGCCTCTTAAAATTACCACTGAGACAGATTTTATCCGTTTGCTGTCCAATAATCCTTTGCAGGTGGAAATGGAGTTTTTACGACTTGAAACACATGTATCTAAGAACACACCGGAAGAGCACTTGGAAATGTTTTACAAGAGTCTGACTGAGGTAAAGGAAAACTTCTACGATGGTATGATCATTACGGGTGCTCCGGTTGAAATGGTTGCTTTTGAGGAGGTGACCTATTGGAATGAAATCAAGACGATCTTTGATTGGGCGAGAACGCATGTAACCTCCAGTTTGTATATCTGCTGGGCTTCCCAAGCGGCATTATATCATTTTTATGAGGTAGAGAAGAAGCCGTTAAGAGAGAAGCTTTTTGGTGTATTTAAGCATACAGCTTTAGATAAGAGACACCCTTTGTTCCGGGGGTTTGATGATGAATTCTATATCCCCCATAGCCGCCATACGACTGTTGAAAAGGATGATCTTTTAACGAAGGATGGTTTGGAAATTCTTTCAGAATCTCCGGAAGCGGGCATTGCGATCGCTTCATCCCGTGGGGGGCGAGAGTTTTATTTGACTGGACACTCGGAATATGCACCTTTTACATTGGACGAAGAATATAAACGAGACTTGGAAAAAGGTCAGCAGATTGCAATGCCTGTAAATTATTATGTCGATGATAATCCTGAGAATCGCCCTTTGGTTCGGTGGACAAGCCATGCCAATCTGTTGTTCAATAATTGGTTGAATTACTTCGTTTATCAGGAAACACCTTTTGACCTGAAAGATGTTATCCATTTGGGGGAAATCAAACAGGGGTAATCGCTTTTATCCCGACGAAACCCGTTAGAATAGTATGCTATTTTAAGACAAATCTCCAGTTGTCGCGGATAATCTAAGTTGCTTTTTGAAACTCATTTGTTGCATCGACAATAGAATAAGTTTTCTTAAGTTTGTATATAGCGACAAACAAACTAAATTTTATATGAAGAAAAACATACTCTTAGCAGCCCTGCTGACCTGTGGCTCATTGATAAGCCATGCGCAAAACAATGCAATTAATGTGACTTACATGGATAAAAGCGTGCGCCCTCAAGATGACTTTTACAATTTTGTGAATGGACAATGGATGAAAACAGTCAAGATTCCTTCCGATAAGGCGCGATGGGGATCATTTGATGAGCTTCGTGAAAAAACAGATATTGCTACATTAAAGGTCCTGCAAGAGTCACTTTCAGGCGAATTTCAGAAAGGAACAGACAATCAGAAGATCGCAGATTTGTATAAATCGTTCGTTGATATGGAGACGCGTAACAAACTCGGTTTGGAGCCAGTTAAACCATATCTTAATAAAATCGCTGCGATTAAAAATTTCAACGACTTGTATGAGTATCTTGTCGAAGTGGCGCCTATTGGCGGAAATCCTTTTTTCAGTGGTTATGTTTATGCACATCTTAAGAATTCAGATGTCAATACGCTATATTTAGGTGGAGGAAGTCTCGGGTTGGGAAGATCCTATTATCAGGTAAATGACAAGAAGAATGAAGAGACATTAAATGATTATTCCATTTATATCTCTTCACTTTATGCCAAATCAGGTCAACTTACAAGGGATTTAAAGGGGCCGAAAATTGTTGCCTTTGAAAAGCAGTTGGCCTCAAATCTTAAAACTGTTGAGCAATCAAGGGATGCCAATGGCCGGTATAATCCGATCGCTGTTGCGGATCTGAAAAAAATCGTGAAGAATATCGATATTGCAAAATACTTAAATGACGTCGGTTTTAAGGCTGACACGGTTATTATACCGGAAATAAAATACTATGAAAATCTTGACAAAGTTTTCAATCCTCAAAATCTACCGGTGATTAAAGAGTTATTGACATTTCATGTGCTAAATAACGCGGCGTCATACACTACGCAAGAATTAAACGATCTGTCTTTTGATTTTTGGGGGCGTAAGTTAAAAGGACAAAAAGAACAACGTGCGCTAGACAAGCGCGGCGTAGAGTTTGTTAACTCCATCGCGGGAGAGCTATTGGGTAAATTATATGTGAAAGAAAGCTTTCCTCCAAAGGCTAAAGCCGAGGCTGAGGAGCTTGTAAGCTATCTGATTAAAGCATTCAACCAGCATATCAAGGACCTGACCTGGATGTCTGACGACACAAAAGTAAAGGCTTTGGAAAAACTGGATAAGTTTAAAGTTAAAATTGGTTACCCAGATAAGTGGAAAGATTATAGCAAACTTGAAGTGGGCACGTCGTTGTATGAAAACGTATTGGCATCAAGCAAATGGGCATTTTATCAAAATTTGGCTAAACAAGATAAGCCAGTGGACAAGTCTGAATGGGGGATGACACCGCAAACTGTAAACGCTTATTATAGTCCATTGTTTAACGAAATTGTCTTTCCCGCGGCTATTCTTCAACCTCCGTTCTATGATTACAAGGCCGATGCAGCTGTTAATTTCGGTGGTATTGGTGCGGTAATTGGTCACGAACTTTCACACGGCTTTGACGATCAGGGTGCTAAATATGATGGGAATGGAAATCTGAACAACTGGTGGAGCGATAGTGATAAGGCAAAATTTGAAGCCGCTGCAGATGCATTGGTCCGTCAATTTGAATCTTATGAACCTGTGCCAGGAGTTTTTGTAAACGGTCGTTTCACATTGGGCGAGAACATCGGTGATCTGGGCGGCTCATCTGTCGCTTTTGATGCCTTGCAACTTTATTTGAAAGATAAGGGCAATCCTGGATTGATAGATGGGTTTACACAAGATCAACGCTTCTTCCTTTCTTGGGCAACTATTTGGAGGACCAAAACAACGGATGAGTTTGTGGTCAACCAAGTGAAGACCGACCCCCATTCTCCAGCGCAGTATCGTGCTTTTGCGCCGATTATTAACCTGGACGCTTTTCACAAAGCTTGGGATACCAAGGAGGGAGACAAAATGTTTGTTCCTGTGAATAAGCGGATTAAAATTTGGTAGTTTGTTCATGAGATCAATTAAAAAAGGGCGTATTGCAAAATGTAATACGCCCTTTGTATTGACTCAATTTAAGCTATCTCATCCATTTCAAAACCAGATAGAACCCAATGGCTGTAACGGATAAACTCAATGCAGTTGCCCACCATAGCGTTGTGAAACCAAAGGAATCAACAATACTTGTGCCCAGGATTGGCGAAAAAATATTTGCAGCTGAAAAGGCCAGCGAGTTGAAGCCCATGTAGGCTCCTTGGGTTTTCGGGGAAGACCGATTGACAGAAACGGTTGCCATAAAAGGCAATGTGAGCATTTCTCCCAATCCAAAAATAAAAAATGTGAAATATAACCAAGCAAGTCCACCAGTGAAATTTAGCATGGCATATGAAATGGCACATAAAAATGTTCCAAAGACGAGTGTGCTAATTAATGAAAATCTCTTCTCGGCAATATGAACAATAAACATTTCTAATAACACAATGACGAAGCCGCTCCATCCAAGCAGAAATCCAATTTGGTGATCATTCAAATGGTGAACTTCTCGATAGAATATCGGTAAGGTAGTGATCAGCTGAAAAAAACAAAAAGAGAAGATACAACAAAAGATATTGAATAGGATAAATGGCACATCGGTATAAGGATTTCGTCCTTTTTGAGGCATTTCATTATCAGGTGTAGTCTCTTTTTTTGATCTGATATCGCTTCTTTTTTGTCTTTTATGAAAAAAGACAAAGAAAATTATTGCTGCACAGAGAACGGCAAGGGAATTTCCATAAAATATCCAATTGAAAGAGATGGATGCCAGAAAACCTGCCACCGCTGGACCGATCGAGAAGCCCAGATTGATAGCCAAACGATTCAATGAAAAGGCGCGGGTGATATTTTCGGGTTTAGCGTAACTTGCTACTGAGACGGAGTTTGCAGGTCTAAAAGCATCAAAAATCAAGCTTAACGTAAAAATCATGATGGATAGCGACTGTACCTCTTTAAAGTATGGTATCAGTAGAAATAAAGGAGCGGCCAACACAAGACTTCCGAACTGAACCTTGAAACTACCAATTCGATCGGTCAGCCAGCCTCCTATGTAAGATCCACAGACGGAGCCAACGCCATAACACATCAAAACAATTCCGACTTGTTTTATATCGAAGTGCAAAACTCTGGTCATGTAAAGGCCGAGAAATGGAATCACCATGCTTCCCATTCTATTGATCAGCATGACGATAGCAAGCAGCCATGCAGCTTGTGAGAGTCCTCTAAAGGAGTCTAGGTATATTGATAAAATTCTTTTCATTAAAGGGTAAATCAGCTTATATAAACCTCGTGTTTTAAGTCTATAAGTCTTCTTGTTGTCTTGAAAAAAAATGCCAAATTGATTAGTCAATTTGGCATTTATGAATAGTGAATCAAATTATGCCAACATGGACGCTGGAATTGTAGGATCGATTTGATAGGTGCTCGCCACCATTTGTTTCTTTTTGGAACCCGGCTCCATAATGAAGTCAATTCTCCCCAAATTAATTCCTGCAAAACCGACTTGATTCACAACGGTCTTCATACCTTTTAAATTGGTAACTAATGTGGGTTCATTTAAAAATGTATGCGTATGCCCGCCTATAATTAAGTCGATATCTGATGTTTTGGCTGCAAGCACCAAATCCGACACTTTATCGTTTTCATATTGGTAACCTAAATGTGACAGACAGATGATGAGCTCGCATTTATGTTTTTCCTTGAGTATCTGTACCACCTTTTTGGATACCTCAATTGGATCCAAATATTTCATTCCCTTAAAGTTATTGGGATCTACCAATCCCTCGATATCTACACCGAGCCCGAATACACCGATTTTTATACCAGCCTTATGAAATATGGTGTAATCGCTGGTTTTTCCTTCCAATACTGTTCCTTTAAAGTCGTAATTGGCCGTTAAAAACGGAAATTTAGCATGGTCCAAGTATTTCACAAGTCCGTCCAGTCCATTGTCAAATTCGTGATTTCCAAATGTCCCAGCGTCATACCCCAATTTCGTCATGAGATCCAGCTCCAGCTTCCCTCCAAATAGATTAAAATAGGGTGTACCTTGAAACATATCGCCCGCATCTAATAATAGGAGGTGTTCTTCTTCTTTGCGAATTTTATTGATAAGCGTGCTTCGACGTGCCACACCACCCAATCCTTGATATTTGCCACCATCCATAGGAAAAGGTTCAATGCGGCTATGCACATCGTTGGTATGTAAGATTGTAAGTTTTACTTTTTTGCTCTTAGCGTTAGCTTGAAAAGGAAGTGACCCCAATGCAACTGCAGCAGAAAATCCACCAACTTGCTTGATAAATGATCTTCGGTTAATTGATTTTAATTCTTCCATCTAATTCTGCATTTACTTTTTTGCCTTCTTTCGTTAATTCACTCACGTATTCAATCAGTCCTTCACGCATCCGCTGCGGATAATTTGCCCGCGATACAGATTGTGTCAACAGTGTCAGGTTGTCGCCACCATTAGCGAGATAATCATAGGTTACCAATTTATACAACTTATTGTCTTCAATTGCTAAACCTTTGATTTTAATGTCCTGGGCTTTGTTGCCTGTAATGGTCAACGTCATCCCAGCGATGGGTTGTCCATGTGTTGAGGCGATATAGTCTGCAAGTTGACGAATTTGACTTCCCTTGAGTTCGAGAATTGTTAAAGTGTTTTCGAAAGGCATCACCTCGAAAATATGTCCAACGGTAATATCGCCTGCTTTCAGATCATTTCGGATTCCACCCTTAGTAGCAAATGCTAAATCTGCAGGGTTATGGGCATTGTGTTCACTCATCCACAACAAGGCTTCACAAAAAAAATTGCCCATTAATGTTTCTGCCGCCTTCTCTTTTGTCAACGCTTTGTCTGCATGTCCTATCACTCGATTCATCTCCACTTCCATTTTATGTTTGAAGGGCTCGTAGATTGATACGATTGTAGGATCAGCTTGCATATCGCTATTGATATGATATTGTTGGAAATCTTTCTGCGTTGGATGGAGCTGCTTGCTACAACTGGCAACCATCAAAAGCGAACCGAATCCAAGGCTACCAATAAAGGCAATTTGCTTTGATATCTTCATTCTTTTTTCGTTTAACCAAATATTGGGCAAAGTTAGCCAATTATATATGAACAAATCTTATCCAATGTTAGCTAATTTTTAAAAACAACAAAAGCTTAACATCGTATGTTAAGCTTTGTCCATATAATTAGGAAAAATAACAACCTAGTGTACTAATTCCGACTCAGCGATAGGGTTGGTATCCAACTTATTCTCTGTTTGGAGAACTTTTCTACTTTTGCTACGCGCGGACAGTTTGGCTCGATACGCTTTCCAGTTCATTAACAAGACTGAAAATAAGATCACAGCTAGTCCGAAAATCTGCAATGAGGTCACTACATGCGAAGTGAAAAAATGACTTAAAATAAGTGCAATGATTGGATTCACATAGGCATACGTACTAACTTCCATTGCGGGGCGAACCTGTAGTAACCAAATATAGGAGCTAAAGGCGAGGATTGAGCCAAAAGTAATTAGGTAGCCCAAATTGAACCAGTCCACCGGTGCCACGCTACTTAGCGTAAATGTTGTATACTCACCGGTGAAAAGGGCGGTGATATTAAAGAGTATACCTGCAGTAACCATTTGCCAAGCGGTCTTCACCATGACATGTAAATCCTCTTCCTCTTGTTTCTCAGATTTTTTGAAATATTTGGAAATTAGAGACCCTACGGTCCAAGCGATAGAACCTAATACTAAAACAGATAGGGCGATCACCTTAAGTGTTCCATCGGTATTATCATTGGTCGACATAATCTGTTCAGCGAATAACATCACCACTCCACAGAAGCCTAACGCGACACCTAAAACCGTGCTAACGCTGCTGAAATTTTCTTTCCATTTGGGTTTATCCAATAAAATAAACCAGATCGCTGCTGCTGCAGCAATAATGGCGGCAACACCACCTGAAACATATTGTTCGGCCCAGATAACCCCAGCCATATCGACAAAAAGCAATAGAAATCCTACAATTGCTGCTTCCTGAACGGATCGCTTATTAAACAATTTATAACCTTTCATTGCGCAATATGTCATTAGAATTGCGCTGGCTGTAACAAATCGAAACGAACCTAAAATAAATGGTGGAAAACTATGTAGTGCCTTTTCTATAAAGAAAAAGGTGGATCCCCATACAACATAAATAATGATATAGGCGACAACAACCATCAACGGGTTAGCGGCCTTTTTTTGTCCTTGCAACATGATTAAACTTCCTTTCTATTACTCAGGTATGACGACCTGCTGATCTTCCTTAACAGTTTGAAGTACAATTGTAGTACGGGTGGAGATGATCCCTTCCACTTTACTTAAAGTATTTCGCATCAGATCAACTAATCCGGTCGAATCTGCAGTTCTCACTTTAATCAGGTAACCATCATCACCTGCAATGTCATGTACTTCCTGTACTTCAGGAATTTCGGCAAGTGCCAACCCAACTGTTTGTTCACCAATGATATCATTGGCTTTTATGAAAATAAATGATAAAAGTTTTTGATCGACCGCTGCAGGATTGATCTTTGCACTGTATTTTAAAATTACCTCTTTTTGCTCGAGCTTTTTAACCCGTTCTAGAATCGCAGAAGGCGCCATTCCCAGCTCTCTGGCGATATCGGCGTTGTTAATACGTCCATTGTCCTGCATTAACCGCAAGATTCTGTAGTCGACCTGATCTAAATTATATTCTACTTTTGTCATTTCGACCGCAAAGGTACGTAATAAAGTATAAAATTCAAAATATTATAATGAACAATGAATATAATTCTGTTGTTTGGCTAGTTTTAGTGAATATTGTTCGAATATGGTGGTGCTTTGATTTGATCGAATGTGTGAATGGCCTGAAAATAAATATATGGTCTTTTAGTGAGCAGAGTTTAAGATTAAAAAATGTATCTTTTTCTTAATTTCAAAATAATATTTCTTGTTGAAAGTATGACGCTCAGTCCGATTAAACAACCTAAACAAACACAACCAAAGCGATCTAAGGCAGCGAAGTAGGAGCGGCTTTCCTGTTCATGCAGATAAACTATAATTAGCGCAACCATGGATGTCCTCGCTACAGCTATAATGTTGAGTACTTTACAAGTAATCAACGAGGCCAGGATACCGATTACCATTGCGTAAAGTTGCTGGATCGGAACAAAATATAAGCTCAGTCCAATGGCGGATCCTATGAAATTGGATTTGGCCCGATCGATTGCTATTTTTTTTGATTCATTCTCTTGTGGAGAAATCACCAGTATAATCGAGATAAGGGTCCAAGAAACAGAATATTGGGGAAAGGATACAAATAAAGGATAACCGATAAGGAAGCCAATTAGTACGCGAATCGTATATATAATAAAATCTGAATGGAGCGTATAGCGAAGGAATAGATTACGCATATAAGAATATCAATCGTTAATTTAAATGATGTAGTGCAACAAAAATACAAGCATTGTTTGAAGGAACGAAATAAAATCATCATTTATGGCAAATGTTCCTGTTTGCGTTTTTGTGCGTTTTTTGCTTTTGATTTGGTTATTTCTTGCATTCTTCTCTTTTACCAATGCATAAATTTGACTAGATTTGTTTTATACTTTAAATGCAGATTAAGTGAAAGATCAGAATCAATTAGCCTCATTAGCTTCACAACTCAAAGGGGAGCTCTATTATACCCATGAAACTAAGGACCAAACGATGTTGCTAGCCTATTCGACCGATGCGTCTGTCTATCAGGAAAAACCGTTGGCCGTAGCGATACCCGCAGATATTGATGATATTAAAAAATTAATTGATTTTGCGCGACAGAATAAGGTTACTATCATACCACGTACTGCCGGCACTTCGTTGGCAGGCCAGGTAGTCGGCCATGGTATTATTATGGATATTTCCCGTTATTTTAACCGTATTATTGAGCTTAATGTTGAAGAGCAATGGGTTCGAGTTCAACCGGGGGTGATTCGCGATGACTTAAACAACTATCTTAAGCCTTTTGGGCTGATGTTTGGTCCTGAAACTTCAACCGCGAGTCGGGCCATGATAGGCGGAATGATTGGTAATAACTCTTCGGGCCTGCATTCGATCGTCTGGGGCGATACACGGCACAATTTGATTTCAGCAAATGTAATCTTGGATGATTGCTCCGAGGTGGCATTTGAAACCTTAGATGAAGCGGCTTATTTTAATAAATTATTATTGACTGGCCGCGAGGGGGATATTTATCGTCATATGAATTCATTGTTGACCAATCCTCAGCATTTAAGCGCAATTGAAACCGGCTATCCAAAGCGATCCATCACAAGAAGAAATACAGGTTACGCGCTGGATATTTTAAGTGATCGTTCGGCTCCTTTTAATATGTGTAATTTATTGGCGGGCTCTGAAGGTACGCTGGCTGTCGTTACAGAGGCTAAACTTAAGTTAATGCCCTTGCCACCTCCTGAACTAGGTTTGCTCTGTGTTCATTTCGCCGATATGGTAGAATGTATGCATGGTAATGTTGTGGCTTTAGCGCACAAGCCGGAAGCTTCAGAATTAGTGGATAAATACATCATGGATTTTACGGTTGGGCATCCAACGTACAAGTATAATCGTTTTTTTATAGAGGGCGATCCGCAAGCGCTATTGATTGTGGAGTTTAGAGGGCATACAGCGGCCGAAACAGCAGCGAAAGCGATGGCGCTGAAAGCCGACCTGGTTGCACGTGGCCTAGGTTATGCTTATCCCTATATTACGGGTATAGAGCAGACGAATTTAGTTTGGGATGTACGCAAAGCGGGACTGGGGCTCATTCGTAATTTACCGGGTGATAGTCAGCCCGTAAATTTGATTGAGGATTGTGCGGTGTCGCCTGAAGATCTCCCTGCTTATGTGAGTGATATTCAAAAGCTTTTGGTGGAAGAGGGTGTGCATGCGTCATACTACGCGCACGCTGGCGCAGGCGAATTGCATATTGAACCATTCGTAAATTTGAAAACGCCAGCAGGGAAGCGTACTTTTCGTTCTATCCTTGAAAAAACCAGTGACCTAGTTTTGAAATATAATGGCTCATTGAGTGGCGAGCATGGTGACGGTCGTCTTCGCGGAGAGTTTATTGGCAAGGTGCTGGGCGATAAAGTCTACAAATTACTTGAAGAAGTTAAATTTATCTTTGATCCAAAGGGGGTTTTTAACGCAAATAAAATTGTCAACACACCGCCAATGGATTCTCACCTCCGTTATGATAATGATAGCAACCTTACAGAAATAAAAACCTATTTCGATTTTTCTAAAGAGGAGTCTATTCTTCGTTTGGCAGAGAAGTGTTCAGGCTCGGGAGATTGTCGGAAGACTGAAATTACTGGTGGAACAATGTGTCCTTCGTTTATGGCTACACGTGATGAAAAAGATACGACACGCGCACGAGCGAATATGTTAAGACAGTTTTTAACAAATTCCACCAAGAAAAACCGTTTCGATCATGAAGAGATTAAAGAAGTCATGGATCTGTGTTTGAGCTGCAAAGGTTGTAAAACGGAATGTCCTTCGAGTGTGGACGTGGCTAAAATGAAAGCAGAATTTTTACAGCATTATTATGATGAACATGGGGCTGGATTTAGAACAAAACTAATTGCTAATTTCACACAGTCTCAGAAGTTGGGGGCGTGGGTCGCACCCCTTTATAATTTTGTTGTAAAAAATGATTTTCTGTCTGGCTTGGTCAAGAAAACCGTCGGGTTTGCACCTAAACGTTCGCTGCCTACAGTAAATGGAACAACCTTGAGTCAGTGGGTAAAAACACAAGGTCCTATTAGGGATGCCAAGCGTAGGGTATATCTTTTCTCGGATGAGTTTACCGAATATAATGATGCAGAAATCGGTATTACAGCGTATAAATTACTAATTGCCTTGGGCTATGAAGTGATTATTCCAAAACATGTGCAAAGTGGACGGACTTACCTTTCTAAAGGTTTTGTGAAAGAAGCAAAGAAAATTGCCAATAAAAATATCCATTTTTTAAAAGGATTAATAACCGACGAAACACCGCTTTTAGGGGTTGAACCATCCGGTATCATTACGTTTAGAGATGAATATTTAAGCCTGGTGGATGACGATATTCGTATTGAGGCGCAAAACATAGCTAAAAATGCGCTGATGATTGATGAATTTTTACTGACTGAGATGAAAGCAGGACGTATTCGCCCGGAACAGTTTACAACAACAGCAAGAAAAATCAAGCTTCATGGTCACTGTTACCAAAAGGCTTTCCATCTGGTTACTGTTACGGAACAGGTATTGTCATTTCCGAAGAATTTTAGCGTAGAGACAATTCCTTCTGGATGCTGTGGTATGGCGGGTTCATTTGGTTATGAGGCCGAGCATTATGACGTTTCAATGAAAGTTGCCGAGCTGGTTTTGTTACCAGCTGTACGGAAAACGGAAGCCGACACCTTGATTGCCGCAGCAGGCACCTCTTGTAGACATCAAATCAAAGATGGGGTCGGACGAAAATCTTATCATCCTGTGGAAATTTTATATGATGCTTTATTGAAATAAAATAAAAACATTGATAATAGTTGTTTGTTATCTGTAATAATGGTAATATTATAAGAGCAATAATCATTGATAACTGATAACAAACAATTCATTATGTACAAGATTCAATCTATAGCATTTCTTGCAACCGCTACGATGCTGATGGCTGGTTGCGGAAACTCCAATCAGAAGAAAACTGATGGAAACGATACCACAGCAGCGAACAAAATTGATGGCGTGAAAATCGAGCAGTTTACAAATGGTGCTCCAGGAGCTGAGAAAAAGAATTTTTTCTTACGTATTACTGATGAAGTTAAAACGGATTCAAGTCGTATCTATATTACAAAATCTCTTTACAAGCAGGATACGGTGGGAGCGAAGTTTGAGGTTGTAGATTTTATTCCCGCCGGTATCATAGATGGTCAGCCCAGTGATGATGTTGGTTTCACAAAGGGTAAAATTAGAATTTCGTCGTCAGGTGCGCAGTCTGATAATTTAATTAAAGCTTTAGGTGAATTATTTCAGACACAGACCACTGATTCTTTTACAAAGGATGTGATTCTTCCGAATGTATTTTCATCCAATAAGGTGAATGCGGACCTATCAAAAAAAACGGCCTATAGCTTTAAATTATTCTTGGATAATAAGAAAGCTGAACCGGCAGAACTTTTCTTTAACGTTGATACCTACAAGCATTCTATTGAGTTTTCGGAGAAGGATCCTTCGTTCCGCGTTGGATTATTGTCGGCGCTAACGGGTAAGTAGTGCAAATGTCATATACGGTGTAATGCTGGTGAGCAGGAAGCGATAGTTGTCGCCAACGTATCATTACTCATACAATGAAGAGGCTAGATAAATTTTAGCCTTTTTCGCTTTTTAAAAATAAAAGAGATAGATTTGTGCTAATAAATTTAGTTTAATATGAGGAAATCCGGTACTGCAGACCTTCCATTGCATTTTGGTAAAGTACCTGCGTGGCTTTACGAGCGTATGGCTTCTCTAGGGCGTTCAATCGTGGAAGTTATGCTCATGGATTATGGAAAGGATGAGGTTTTAAGGAGGCTTGCTGATCCCTTTTGGTTTCAAAGCTTTGGAGCTGTTCTTGGCATGGACTGGCATTCCTCGGGGATTACAACGGCTGTTATGGGTGCATTAAAACGCGCCATTAATCCTGACGCCAAGTCATTGGGACTCTACATCTGCGGAGGAAAAGGGAAGTTGTCCATGCAAACCCCACAAGAACTGCTTCAGGTTTCTGATCGGATTGGATTAAATGGTAACGATTTGATTCGCAGTAGTAAGCTCGTTGCGAAGGTGGATAACACAGCCATTCAGGACGGTTACCAATTGTATTTACATAATTTTGTCGTGGCAGATAATGGCAATTGGTCAGTCGTGCAGCAAGGTATGCATGAAAAAGATGGGACTGCCCGTCGTTACCATTGGCATTCTGAAAAGATCAAATCGTTTGTAGAGGAACCGCATTCGGGTATCACCGGTCCTTCACAGGGTATTATCCTCAATTTAACGGCTGCTGAAGCGGCAGCAAATAGAGCGGGTATTATGACGTTGGTGGGAGAGGATTCGTTTAAAGTTATACAAGAATTCGCTAAATTGGTCATGCCATCTCATCACGATGTACGTGCATCGGATGTCAATCTAAAAAGATTGGGCGCGATGTTATACGTTGCTCGCGAAAGTCCACTAATTGATTTTGAAGATCTACTTCTTTTAAAGGGGATTGGCCCCCGTACGTTGCAATCATTAGCCTTAGTCAGCGAAGTAATTCATGGCGCACCAGCCCGATTTAAAGATCCGGCTCGATTTTCGTTTGCTCATGGGGGAAAGGATGGACATCCATTTCCGGTTCCATTAACTATTTACGATGAAAGTATTCAGATTTTGAAAAAAGGCATTGAAAAATCTAAATTGGGTCATGGAGACAAATTGAAGTCCGTCCACAAATTACATCAGGTGGTGTTGGATAGTGAAAAAAATTTTGAGCCACAGTTTGATATTCAGCAAATTATCGCGGAAGAAAAGCGAGATTCCTGGAAATACGGTGGGAGGACAGTGTACGGGGAAGCAGTGCCTCAGAGAAAGAATCCACCGGGGTTGCAACTCAGTCTTTTCTAGGAAGAATCTTCCAATTGTAATTGTTTTGTTAAAATTTGTTAAAGATCAATAAATTCGTGTATACGCTAGTATATTTGCTCCGCAATGAAAACGGTTATTACCATATTCTTTTTCTTATGCTTCTTAGTTATAAGAAGCAGTAATAGCCATGCTGTGCTCATTGAATCCGATCGGCCGGCCGTTAGTTTTATGCATCAGCACAATCACGCCGATTTACAGCAGTATATTGACGCATCAGCTGATCACATCGACCCGCTTGTGTATGGTAGTATACACGACGATAACCCTGTTATAGCGGAATTTGATTATGAAAATTTTCAATTGACCAAAGATTTGCATGCCACATCCCAACTTGTTTCGCTGCTGCTCTTTGCAATTGTCCTTTTTATTTTTGTTTTTCGGTTTGCAAAGAAAATTCCTTTTTGCAATTTCATCGTCTATCTTTTCCCTCAAAGATATGTTCTTCAACAAAACTGGAGAATTTAATACATAACCTTCGAAATTTCGTATGCTTTGGTGGATATCCTGATGGATATTCCTTTTAGTTGCATCCAATTTGCACACTTATAGGCAAGTTTGAGCGACCATTAGCCCGAGCAGAGGTCATTTCACCATCCGGCACAACAAACAATCAAACTTATTTTTTAATTAGACGCTTACAAATGAAAAGAGTATTTATGCTCGCTAGTTTGGCAATTACCATATGCCAAATCGGGTGTACTTCCAAAAAGGAAGAAAAGGAAGAAAAAGAGAAATTCACTGCTACCTCGCCTGTGCAAATGGATACCACTATCCGTAAGGATTTTGTTTCTCAGATCAGATCTTTCCGTAATATTGAGCTCAGGGCTCAAGAGAAAGGATATCTAGAACAGATATTCGTCGACGAAGGACAATTTGTCCACAAAGGGCAACTACTTTTTCGGATTATGCCGAAGATGTATGAGGCAGAATACCGTAAATCATCGGCAGAAGTTAATGTAGCAGAAATTGAGGTTCAAAACACAAAGACGCTAGCCGATAAAAACGTCGTATCGCCCAATGAATTAGCGATGGCTAAAGCAAAGCTTGAACAGGCTAAGGCTGAGGCAGCGATTGCGAAATTGCATCTTTCCTTTACAGAAATCAGAGCACCTTTTGACGGAACTATCGACCGTATTCCGTTGAAACTGGGGAGTTTGGTGGATGAAGGTGAATTATTAACCAGTCTTTCCGACAATAGCGAGATGTTGGTTTATTTTAATGTTTCCGAACCAGAATATTTGAGCTATCAAACGAATGTAAGTAAACGTGGAGATTCCCACGTTGGTCTACTGCTTGCTAATAACGAGCTATTTTCGCAGAGCGGTATGGTGGAGACGATAGAAAGTGAATTTAATAGTGAAACCGGCAATATTGCTTTTAGAGCGAAGTTTCCAAATCCAAACCGTCTTTTAAAACATGGCGAGAGCGGCAAGGTGGTCATGAATTTCCCGTTGAAACAGGTTTTAATTATTCCGCAGAAAGCAACTTATGAAATGCAGGACCGTAAATATGTGTATGTAATCGATAAGGAGGGCAAATTAAAAGCCCGTCATATTACCATTGGCAACTCTTTACCTGATCTGTATGTGGTAACGAGCGGTCTTAAAAAAGACGATAAATTTTTATTGGATGGTATTCAGAAAGCGAAGGAAGATGAGAAGATCAGTTACAGCTTCGTGCAACCTAAAGATGCCATTTCCAATTTGAAATTAAAAACAGAATAGACCCTTACACTTAAATTCTTATGTTTAGTCGTTTTATAAATAGACCAGTACTTTCGATCGTTATATCACTGATCATTGTGTTTTTGGGTGTGCTTTCTATGGTGCAGCTTCCTGTAACGCAATTCCCCTCGATATCGCCACCGAAGGTCAATATTACTGCCGAGTACCCAGGAGCAAATGGTGAATTGATGATTAAATCAGTTATCATTCCGCTGGAACGGGCGATCAATGGGGTTCCTGGAATGAAATACATGGCTTCCGATGCCGGTAATGACGGGGAAGCAAGTATTCAGGTCGTATTCAACCTAGGAACGGATCCGAATCAGGCTTCTTTAAATGTACAGAACCGCGTAGCCTCTGTGGTTAACAAGCTTCCGCCAATTGTGGTCCGTGAAGGGGTGAAGATTACACGTGAAGAATCCAATATGTTAATGTACATCAATCTCTATAGTAAAGACAAGGAGCTTGATGGAAACTTTATGTATAACTATGCGGACATGAATATTGTCTCCGAATTACGTCGGGTAGACGGTGTCGGGGTGGCAAATATTCTTGGAACACGCGAATTAGCGATGCGTATTTGGTTGAAACCTGATCGTATGACAGCCTACAAGATTTCTGCAGAAGAGGTGATGAAAGCCTTATCCGAACAGAGTTTAGAAGCTTCACCGGGTAAAGCTGGTGAATCGTCCGGTATGACCTCCCAATCTTTCGAATATGTATTGAAATACCCAGGACGCTTTACCACAACTGAAGGTTATGGAAATATCGTTTTACGTGCGGGCGAAAATGGCGAAATGCTACGTTTAAAAGACGTTGCGGATATCAAATTTGGCTCGGCGATGTACGATATCTATTCAACACTGAACGGAAAGCCATCTGCGGCGATTGTCTTGAAACAATCTTATGGAAGTAACGCCTCCCAGGTCATTCAAGATGTAAAAAGCAAAATGAAAGAGTTGAAGGCATCTTTTCCGAAGGGACTCGATTATGAAATTAGTTACGACGTTTCCAAGTTTTTGGATGCATCCATGGAAAAAGTAGTTCATACGTTATTGGAAGCATTTGTGCTTGTCGCTATTGTCGTTTTCCTTTTCTTGGGCGACTGGCGCTCCACGTTGATTCCAACCATTGCAGTGCCAGTTTCCTTGGTCGGATCATTTTTATTCATGCAGTTTTTTGGAATTACAATCAACTTGATCACCTTATTTGCCCTGGTGCTTGCCATAGGTGTGGTTGTGGATGATGCGATTGTTGTTATTGAAGCGGTGCATGCTAAAATGGAAGAGCTTCATATTTCGGCCTATAAGGCGACCAAAAAAGCGATGCATGAAATCAGTGGTGCCATTGTTGCGATCACATTCCTTATGGCGGCGGTTTTTATCCCGGTTGCCTTTATGTCTGGCCCCGTAGGAATATTCTATAGGCAGTTTTCCATTACCATGGCTACTTCAATTATTTTGTCCGGTGTTGTTGCATTAACTTTAACGCCTGCGCTGTGTGCGATCATGCTGAAGAATAGTCATGGCAAGCCAAGAAAGAAATCCATAATCGATAAATTTCTGGATTCTTTCAATAGATTGTTCGATAAGATGTCCAACAAATATGTTTACTTGTTGAAGGGCATAGTGGATAAGCGCGTTTTTACATTTTTAGTATTAATTGGTTTTTGTATTGGCGCATATTTTTTGAATAATGCTGTTCCTGCAGGTTTTATCCCCAATGAAGATCAGGGGATGATCTATGCTATTATTCAAACGCCGCCAGGATCGACATTGGAACGGACCAATCTAGCGGCCCAGACATTGCAAAAAGAAGCTGAAGACATTGATGGTGTGCAATCGGTATCTTCGTTGGCTGGTTATGAAATCCTGACTGAAGGAACCGGGGCAAATACAGGTACTTGTTTGATCAACTTGAAAAGCTGGGAAGAACGCAAAGAATCCTCGCAGGAGATCATAGAGCAACTGGAGGCCGCTGCCAAAAATATACCAGGGGCATCCATCGAATTTTTCCAACCGCCTGCTGTACCAGGTTATGGTGCTGCGGGTGGATTTGAGCTTCGTCTTCTGGACAAAGCCGGTTCTGGCGATTACAAAAAAATGGAAACGGTAAGTAAGGATTTTGTACGTGAATTGAACAAAAGGCCTGAATTATCATCCGTATTTACGTTCTATAGTGCGAGTTTTCCACAGTACATGTTGCATATAGACAATGATCTAGCGCAACAAAAGGGTGTTACGATCGATAATGCGCTGAATACACTCTCCACTTTGGTCGGTAGTAACTACGAAACGAATTTTATCAAATACGACCGTCAATACAAAGTTATGGTTCAGGCTTTGCCACAATATAGGGCCTTGCCAGAAGATATCTTAAAGCTGTATGTGAAGAATGAAAAGGATGAAATGGTCCCATTTTCAGCATTTATGCATATGGAAAAGGTATACGGTCTTTCTGAGATCACGCGGCATAATATGTATTTGGCCTCTGAAATTTCAGGCTCTGCCGCGTCCGGCTACAGTAGTGGTGAAGCGATTCAAGTGATTAATGAAGTCGCGGCCAAAACTTTACCCCGCGGCTATGGTATTGACTGGGCTGGTATCTCCAAGGATCAAGTAGGGCGTGGAAATCAGGCGATTTACATCTTCTTGATCTGTCTCGGCTTCGTTTATTTAATTCTTTCTGCTCAATATGAGAGCTTTATAATGCCTTTTGCGGTGTTACTTTCTTTACCAATTGGAATCTTCGGTGCATTTCTACTGTTGAAGCTATTGGGGTTGGAAAATAATATTTATGCACAGGTCGCATTGGTCATGCTTATCGGGCTACTTGGTAAGAATGCAGTTTTGATTGTTGAGTTTGCTGCTCAACGACATTCGCAAGGATTGAGCATTATTGAAGCTGCCTTGGACGGAGCAAAAGTAAGGTTTAGACCAATTTTGATGACATCTTTCGCTTTTATCGCAGGGCTGATTCCATTAGTTATGGCTTCAGGGCCTGGTGCGATAGGAAACCGTACGATTGGTACAGCTGCTGCGGGGGGTATGTTGTTTGGGACCGTTTTCGGTATCTTGGTGATACCAGGCTTATACTATATCTTCGGAACCATTGCCTCCAAACGTAAGCTTATTAAACACGAAGATGAAAATCCATTAACTGAAGAACTTGATAATAATGACTAATCGAAGCAAAATAAAATGGGTCATTGCATTTTCGCTTTCAGCAGCAGTGACGGGATGTAAAGTCCCTAAAGCGACATCAATACAGGAGAATAAGTTCGTTCCTAACCAGTATATAGATGTCGTTAAATCAGATACAACGAACACAGCGTCGGTTAAGTGGCGTGAATTTTTTACGGATCCAAATTTAGTTGTATTGATAGATACAGCGTTGAAAAATAATCAGGAGTTGAATGTTACTTTGCAGGAGTTGGCAATTGCAAAAAATGATATTTTGTTACGGAAAGGAGCATTAAAGCCTACCGTTGGTCTACGTGCAGGTGGTGGTGTTGAAAAAGTTGGACGATATACCAGCCAGGGTGCCGGTGATGCAAGTACAGAAATTGCGCCTGGAAAAGAAATGCCCGATCCGCTAGGAGATTTGACTATTGGCGCGTACGCAAGTTGGGAAATTGACGTTTGGAAAAAACTAAAAGATGGCGAGCAAGCTGCGCTCAATCGTTATCTTGCTACAGTAGAGGGGAAAAATTTTGTATTGAGTAGTCTTATTGCTGAAGTTGCCCGCTCGTATTATGAATTATTGGCATTGGACAATCAATTGACTATTATCAAACAGAATATTGAGTTACAGGACAATGCGCTTGCGGTAATCCGACTGCAGAAACAGGCAGCCCGTGTAACTGAACTTGCGGTGCAAAAGTTTGAGGCTGAGGTTTTGAAAACCAAGGGCATGGAGTTTGAAACTAGACAACAGATCAAGGAAACAGAAAATCGTATTAATTTTCTGCTGGGACGTTTTCCACAGGAGATTAAGCGCGATCAACGTAGTTTTGTAGATTTGATCCCGGCGAAGGTTCAGACAGGTTTACCCAGCCAACTCCTAAGCAATAGACCTGACATCCGAGAAGCAGAGTATGAACTCGCTGCAGCCAAATTGGATGTAAGTATTGCACGGAAAGAGTTTTACCCCTCTCTGGAGATTTCGGCTGCTTTGGGTTTACAGGCATTTAAACCTTCGTACTTGTTCAAGATGCCGGAATCAGTTTTATACAATTTAATCGGGGAGCTTGCGGCACCATTGATCAATAAAAATGGGCTTAAAGCAGAATTTAATACGGCCAACGCAAAACAAATACAGGCTGTTTATAATTACGAAAAAACAATTCTGAATGCTTACTTAGAAGTCTCTACTCAACTTTCAAATATTGAAAACCTTGGTCGCAGCTACGATTTCAAAACAAAGCAAGTTGAGGTCCTTAATAATTCCGTCACCGTGTCCAACGATCTATTTAAATCAGCGAGGGCAGACTATATGGAGGTTTTAATGACACAACGTGATGTACTGGATTCAAAGCTTGAATTGATAGAAGCAAAGAAGCAGCAGCTCAATGCTGTTGTCAATATCTATAAAGATTTGGGAGGAGGCTGGAAATAAGTTGTTTGTTTGAATGGACCCCGCTAGGCGGGGTTCTTTTTTTATGGTGACCGTGTGGTGTTTCTCTATGCTTAAATACATTCTTGGTCTGCTAGGGTAGACAAAAATTTAATTAAAGAGACTTAGTGATTTTTCTTTCACCAGATCCAATATCATACGATATGCTGCAACAGAGTTGCCATTTTGATCCAGTGCTGGACTATACGCACCAATACCCATTTTATTCGGTACACTTACTGCAATACCGCCGCCAACTCCCGATTTGCTAGGAAGACCGACAGTTCTGGCGTACTCTCCGCTGAATTCATACATTCCCGCAATAAGCATCTGTGATAAGATAAGCTGGGACAGGCTTGGATTGTAGTATTTTCTATTTCCATCATAGCGTATGCAATGATTGGCAAAAAAGAATCCTATTTTAGCCAGATCCTCAGCTGTTACCTCAATTGAGCACTGCTTAAAATAATTGTTGAGTTTGTCTTCACCCTCAGTTTCAATAAGTCCGTTGCTGCGCATGATATAAAACATGCCTCTGTTTCGATGACCAGTTTCCCTTTCCGAGTTATATACAGATTTACTGTAATTAATAGCTTCATTGTTGGTTATAAATCGAATCATATCAAGTATTTTAATAAAGGGTTCTTCACCTTTCCCTTTAATAAGTGATGTTGTTAGAATAGCTCCAGCATTCATCATTGGATTGAGGGGCTTGCCCGTAGTTTCCAGATTAGCAAAGTGATTGAAAGGCTTTTCTGTGCCGTAGTAACCCATCTTATTAAAAATATCCTGTTCACTATTATCTAATACGGCAACCATCAATGAAACAATTTTTGAAATGCTCTGCATGGTAAATCTCTGTTTTACATCACCGACATTCACTATTGTTCCATCGCTATTTACAACGGAAAGGGCTGAGGATGCTGCATTGGCTTTACCTAATTCAGGAATGTAATTAGCAACTTTTCCTGCACTGAATGACATTTTATTTGTAGTCCATATTTTTTCCAATAGTGGCTTATCAATTTTTGTACTTTTATTCGTATCCGACTGAATTTTAGTGTTATTTTGAGCAAAGGATACCGGGACTGATCCGCAAGATATCAGACCGATTATGCAGGCTATTAATCTGAAATTTTTTCTCATTTTTAAATTATTTGTCCATTTCAAAGATAGGGAACAGTGCATGAAAAATTAAAAGATGCTGAAATATGTAATTTTAGCATCTTTTAATATATTGGATAATTAGACAGTACTTGGCACGGGGTCTACATTCCAGCCAGAGAGTATTTCTCCATAGAAAAAGAAAGTCACATAAAAGCTCTTTTTACTTATCTTATCCGTTACGAGGTATTTTCTCGTGACATCGTAAGCATCAATTTTCTTATATTTTGATAACACGATCTGGCGTGCTGCGGGGTTTTCAGAACGAACTAAGTCTTGTATCTTTTGATTTACTAACTTCATTATTCCTTCTTTTTTGAACGGATTATTTTCAATTTTTACATTTGTAGAGTGCATTAGTGTTCCATGATTTTGCGCTTTTCTTGCTTTTGCAGCGGCCGTATAAGTGCTAAATTTTCTCTTGATCTCAGGATCTTTTAAGTTGTGGATAGTGAAGATAGAGATTCCTTGCGCACCATTGTTCAACGCCTCATCCATATCGCTCAGTATTTCTGCATCATTTTTGGCCATCAGCCCACAATACAATGTTGTATTGTCGCCCTTATCACGTAAATTTTCTACCGTACAATCGCTAATAAAGCTTGAGTCTTCCGTATAGAAATTGCTATACACCATTGGAAAAACTAGATCTAAATTCCACTTTCCCCAGTCTTGACGTACCATGCGTGCAGCCATTTTTGGTGTTGGGAAAGGGGATGCAGCCATGATTTTACCATGGGAATGGACAATCTTAGCAATCATATTGGCTATCTCGGTGATCTGGTCACAACGAAATTGGCGCCATTTTAAATCATTTGATGGATCTTTTTGTGCTCTAGGGTCATAGCCATACTGTTTTTTAAACTTTTCTATCGCGATCGGGTGATAGCCGTAATCCCAAGCTGGATATTCACGATCCTGTACAATATTGTATTTTGGCCAAAGTGTCGTTGGAAGGACAACATCTACATAGCGATTGTAATCAATGGAGATACCGGCAAGTCCTTCAACTTCACAATAAGATTCAATTTTCTGTCGAATGTATTCCTTCACGCCGGGAACAACAGGCGACAGGAACTTATAATAACTCACATATGCCGTTGTATCGGCCAAACTTTTTCCATTACGATTGACGCTAAACCAATCGGGGTGCTCTTGTAGCACTTTGTCTCTGTCGTGTTCTAAGTTCATTGTCCAAAGCCATGCGATGACTTGGATGCCGTATTTTTTTGCAATTGGAATTGCTACGCGATATTCGTCCGGACTCGCAGCATTTAACATTACACCATCGATTCCTAGATAGTTCATTTCCTGACAAATGGAATCGAAGTTTGTATTTACATTATAATCTAACCACGTCCAAAACATCGCTGGTTTTTCTTTGTCAGCTGCATGAGCTACCTGCAATGATAAACAGGTAATGATAAGAAGTAATGGTGCGATAGTACAATTCCTAATTAATTTTTCCTTCATAATATTTATTTATTCTAAGAGTTTCATCGCATAACGTATGCAGACTATGAAAAGTACGTCAAAAGACTTATAATTAGCTGAATCTGCAGATTTAAAATTATCCTGGTGTGATGCGTGCCGTGAAATTACATAAAAACTTGTAATTTAAGTTTTAATACATGCTGATTCGATTGATTTTCTTACCATTATTAATTCATTAAATAAGAAAACATTTTCTAAAGCTTTGTGTTGTCTCTATAAGACTAACACAAAGAAATAATATTATTAACAGCAAAAGTGGTGCTGACTACTGGTTAAGTTCATTTATTTTGGTATGAAGAGACCCTATATTCCAATCCTTATTGCATGCTTGCTATTATGTAACCTAGTTAAAGGGCAAGTATTGGCGGTACAGCAGAGCAAAGTAGATTCTATTAAGGAAGTGAAAGATAATGTAATTTATCCCAAGCTTCAGATCAAAGGTTTATTTCAGGCGAGATATCTTGTGAGTGGAACAAAAGATGTGGATGTCAATGGACTGCATCACAGTGACGGGACGGGCACCGATAATAACTTTATGGTGAAGTATATGCGCGTGCAAATGCGTGCTCAAATTAGTAAGCGCACTGAGGTTGCTGTTTTGGCTAATCTTGCCGATTTTAAAAGCGATCCAAAAACAAAAGTACTTGAAAATGCTTATTTGAAATATACTTTTAGTCCAAAACTGGCCATTACTGTGGGGCAGTTTCGGCCGTGGTTTGGTATTGAGGAAACCTATCCCATCGACGTTATCAAATCTTTAGACTGGTCAAATCAGTATCTCGAATTCGGCAAACTGGGCTGGGCCAGTTTTCAAATAGGTATCTCTGCAACGGGGGAGACCAATCTCGGTGAGGTTCCTTTTAGTTATTCTTT
This sequence comes from Sphingobacterium sp. UBA5996, assembly GCF_002429765.1. Classification (NCBI taxonomy): domain Bacteria; kingdom Pseudomonadati; phylum Bacteroidota; class Sphingobacteriia; order Sphingobacteriales; family Sphingobacteriaceae; genus Sphingobacterium; species Sphingobacterium sp. UBA5996. The sequence continues at coordinate 129,094 of NZ_DJAS01000029.1, read as the reverse complement.
GTCTGTCGTGAATGGAAATGGAAAGAATCAGGTGGTTGATATGGATAACGGTAAACAGTATGCTACTAGATTGGCCTTTGGACTTTCGAAGAGGTATGGTTTCAACCTGGGGATTAATGGGGGGATTGGTGAAGTCATGAAGCGGCAAGTACATGCATTTGGAGTCGATTTGACTGGTCATGTGAACTTAGCTAAACGCTGGAATCTGGATATGCAATTAGAGGCAAAACAAGCAATTAATCATAATTTGTATTATTCGTTGAATGAAAATACTCGTAGCTCTAAATTGAGTGATTACTTAGTTCGAGGAATTTATTTTCTTCCAAATTTGAGGTACGAAGTGAATTATTTCAATTTAAGTGCTTTCGAGCTATCTTGTCGTTACGAATACATTGATCCTAATTATAAGCTTCACGCAAATGCACACCAAACATACACGCCAATGTTTGGGTTAGAGTTTTTAAAGAATTATGGGGCAAGGATACAGTTGGGGGTGCAATTGGACCGATATAAAAAGCAAACTGTGAATACTTCTGAGTTCAATAAAAACTTATTTATCGTTCAAGTACAGAGTCGATTCTAACCAATTAAACTACATGTAACATGAAAGAAATCAGTATTAAAAATGTTGCCATTACTATTCTGGTAGCACTCATTTTATGGTTTATCCCAATACCGAAAGGCGTCCGTCCAGAAGCTTGGCATTTATTTGCAATTTTTGCCGCCACTATTCTCGGTATCATTCTGAAAGCTGCGCCTATGGGGACTATGTGTATGATGGCTATTGCGTTTACGGCACTCACTCAAGTCTTGGCTCCTGGAGATGCGGGTAAGTCCATTACTAAAGCTTTGACTGGATTTGGCGACAAAGTTATCTGGCTGATAGGAATCTCTTTTTTTATCGCGCGTGGCTTTATCAAAACTGGTCTGGGCAATAGGATTGCTTTTCTTTTCATTCGTGTTTTTGGAAAGAGTTCGCTGGGACTGGCTTATGGATTGGGTTTAGCAGATGTCTGTCTGGCTCCGGCTATCCCGAGCAATACTGCTCGTGGTGGAGGAATTATCTATCCAATTATGAAATCTATGGCGATTAGTTTTGATTCAGTTCCTGACAAGCCAGAGACACATCGAAAATTAGGATCTTATTTAACTTTAAACAGTTATTACATGAATCTGATCGCATCTTCCATGTTTTTGACAGGCACTGCCAGTAATCCAATGTGTCAAAAATTTGCTGCAAATCTCGGAATAGACATTACTTGGATGTCTTGGGCAGTTGCAGGGTTTGTTCCTGGTATCGTTGCTTTTTTTATTGTACCGCTTGTTCTTTATAAGTTATATCCACCTGAATTAAAAAAAACAGGTGACGCTCCTAGAATGGCTGCACAAAAACTGAAGGAGATGGGCCCAATTTCCAAAAACGAATGGTTAATGCTGCTGGCATTCTTTATTTTATTGGCATTCTGGATTTTTGGTGGCTCCTTTTCAATAGACGCTACAACAACTGCTTTCATAGGATTGACGCTTCTATTGCTAACTTCTGTATTGACTTGGGAGGACGTCAACGCCGAAAAAGGTGCTTGGGATACAATTGTTTGGTTTGCTGTCTTAGTGATGATGGCTAGTTCTTTAAATGAACTTGGTTTCATTGGCTGGTTTAGTGATTTAATTAAAGTACAGATTGGTGATTTAAGTTGGCAAATTGCTTTTCCTGTCATTATTCTTGTTTATTTCTTTAGTCATTACATTTTTGCCAGTGCTACCGCCCATGTAGCGGCGATGTATGCTGCTTTGCTTGGCGTTGGCATTTCACTAGGTATTCCACCGATGTTACTGGCAATGATGCTCGGATTTCTGGGTTCTATCTATGGTGTCTTAACGCATTACGGACATGGCCCCGCACCTGTGTTCTTTGGAAGTGGTTATGTAGATTTAAAATCCTGGTGGCTGCGGGGAATTGAAATAGGCATTGTATTGTTGGTGATTTATATGGTGGTAGGTGGACTTTGGATGAAAGTTATAGGTTATTATTAAAATTAAGATCTTATTATGTTATCTACTTTAGCTAAAAAGATGCTCATGTGTCTGACGGGATTGTTTTTAGTATTCTTTTTACTGATTCACTTTTTGGGAAACTTGCAGCTCTTCTTGCCTCAGGAACAAGCGCATTTACAATTTAATGCTTACTCACATTTTCTTTCAGGCAATATCTTGATTAAATTGATTTCTTATTTACTTTATCTAAGCATTATTTTACATGCTTTGGACGGGTTAATGATCACATTACATAATAAAAGGGCTGGAGCAAATTATGTGTCCGATCGCCGTGGGCGGGCGAGCAAGTGGTATTCGCGCAATATGGGAATTCTTGGAACCCTTATACTGATCTTTTTGGTTATTCATTTTCAAAATTTTTGGTATGTGTACAAATTTGGTGCTCCACCACTTGATGATCGGGGCAATAAAGATTTGTACATACTCGTCGTAGAGGTGTTTAAGCAATGGTGGTATGTGGTTATTTACGTATTCTCCATGGCTGCTCTCTGCTATCATCTTATTCATGGGATTCATAGTGCGATTCGAACCTTAGGTGTATTCCACCCCAAATTTGTTAAATGGTTTAAGATCATCGGTATCAGCTATTCTGTCATCATCAGCATTGGTTTTGCATTGATGCCTATTTATATATTTTTTACAGTAAAATAAGGAAGGGAATTCATGGCATTAAATTCAAAAATTCCGGGTGGACCATTGGATCAGAAATGGACGCTCTATAAAAAAACTGCCAAGCTTGTTAATCCTGCGAATCGTAAAAAGCTGGATGTTATCGTTGTGGGTACTGGACTTGCGGGCAGTTCGATAGCTGCTTCGCTTGGCGAAATGGGCTATCAAGTAAAATCTTTTTGCTTTCAGGATAGTCCAAGGAGGGCGCATTCCGTGGCTGCTCAAGGTGGCGTAAATGCGGCGAAGAATTACAAAAATGATGGGGACAGTGTCTATCGCATGTTTGTTGATACGCTCAAAGGGGGAGATTTTCGGGCCCGTGAGGCCAACGTTTATCGTATGGCCGAGTGTTCGCTCAATTTGATAGACCAGGCGGTAGCCCAGGGCGTTCCCTTTGGCCGTGAATACGGAGGTTATCTGAATAATCGATCTTTTGGAGGTGTTCAGGTAAGCCGCACATTCTATGCAAGAGGTCAAACTGGGCAACAACTTCTTTTGGGCGCTTATCAGGCGCTTATGCGTCAAGTGGGTAAAGGTGCCGTACAGCTTTTCTCTAGGCACGAAATGCTCGATATTGTTGTTATTGATGGGAAGGCCCGCGGTATTATTGTTAGAAATCTTGACACCGGAGAAATACAACGACATGCTGCACACACCGTTATATTGGCCACTGGAGGCTACGGGAAGATTTATTATCTATCTACATTGGCAATGGGCTGTAACGGCTCTGCAATCTGGCGAGCGCATAAAAAAGGAGCGTTAATGGCCTCGCCCAGCTGGATTCAGATTCATCCCACATCGTTGCCACAGTCTGGCGATTATCAATCTAAATTGACACTAATGTCTGAGTCTCTGCGTAACGATGGAAGGATTTGGGTTCCACTACATAGGGGTGAGACACGGGACGCGAACGCTATCCCCGAAGAAGAAAGGGATTACTATTTGGAACGGCGCTATCCTGCATTTGGCAATCTCGCGCCAAGGGATATTTCATCGCGGGCAGCGAAGGAACGCATCGATGCCGGCTTTGGCATTGGTCCACTTAAAAATGCCGTTTATCTTGATTTTGCGAAAGCTATTCGAGAACAAGGAAAACAGAAAATACAAGAGAAGTATGGTAATCTATTTGATATGTATGAAAAGATAACCGGATATGATGCTTATAAAGAACCGATGATGATCTCACCTTCCGCACATTTTTCCATGGGCGGATTATGGGTGGATTATGAATTGATGACAAGTCTAACAGGGTTATTTGCCTTAGGTGAAGCTAATTTTGCAGACCATGGCGCCAATAGACTTGGCGCTAATTCTTTACTTCAAGCTTCTGTGGACGGCTATTTCATTGCACCCTATACGATTGCAAATTATCTGGCAAACGATATCCATACGGGTAAAATTTCTACAGATCATATTGAATTTGTACGTGCAGAGGAACAGGTTAGGAAGCAAATTGATAGATTTTTGAAAATCAAAGGTAGGAAAACTGTTGATTATTTTCATAAAACACTTGGTAAAATACTTTATGATTACTGTGGGCTGTCACGAAATGAAAAGGGCCTTCGCTATGCTATTGGGGAGATTCAAAAGCTCAAACAGGAATTTTATAATGAGGTCATTGTTAGCGGTGTGGCTAGTACATTAAATACTGAATTGGAGAAAGCTGGACGAGTAGCGGATTATTTTGAAATCGGCGAACTGATGTGTTATGATGCGTTGACAAGGAACGAATCCTGTGGGGCACATTTTAGGGAAGAATACCAAACAGCAGATGGTGAAGCATTACGCAATGACGCGGATTACCAATTTATTTCAGCATGGTCTTGGAAGGGAGAAAGTGAACAACCTGAATTAGTCAAAGAGCCCTTGACTTTTGAAGAAATACAGCCGACAGTAAGAAGCTACAAATAAAACGAACAATTATGGATTTATATCTTAAAATATGGCGCCAGAAGGATCGCAATGCCACAGGAAAGTTAGTGACCTACACTTTAAATGACCTTAATCCCCATATGTCATTTTTGGAGATGATGGATACCTTAAATGAGCAGCTCATTACGCAAGGCGATGACCCTATAGAGTTCGATCATGATTGTCGCGAGGGCATCTGTGGTCAGTGTGGATTGATGATCAATGGAATTGCTCATGGACCACTTAAACATACCACCACCTGCCAGCTACATTTACGTTCATTTAACGATAACGATACGATAACTATAGAACCCTTCCGTTCGGCTGCATTTCAGGTAAAAAAAGATCTAAAAGTGGATCGATCAGCATTTGACCGAATTATTTCTTCGGGCGGATTTGTATCCATTAATACTGGGCAAGCTCCAGATGCAACCGTTATTCCTATTGCTCACGAATTAGCGGAATCTGCATTTGACTCTGCTGCCTGTATAGGTTGTGGTGCTTGTGTAGCGACCTGTAAAAATGGTAGTGCTGCTCTTTTTACTGCTGCGAAGATTACGCATATGGCTTTGCTTCCACAGGGTAAAGAAGAGCGTAGCCTGCGGGTTTTAAATATGGTAAGTCAAATGGATATGGAGTCTTTCGGTCAATGCTCAAATACGGAAGCCTGTGAGGTAGAGTGTCCTCAAGGTATATCCGTATTGAATATTGCACGTATGAATTTTGAATATAACAAAGCTTTGATTTTTAAGAAGCGGCAATGATCTTCATGAATGGTATTCTATAAAACTGGCACGATTGTTTCTTCAATCGGACTTTAAGTATAGAATTGACTTCATAAAAAAAAGATGCATAGTTTATTGCATTGTATTATCGACATAGAGATAAAGAATTTAAAATATTTTATGGACGAAAGAAGGGTTTTTTATACTAATTTTGGAAAAAGAAAGTCATTAAAGTTATAGCGATTGATATGAAGTGTAGCAGGTTGTTTGCCTTAATTTTCACATGTAGCGTGATGTTAAGTATGACGTCATGTAAAGATTTTTCAAATAAGGTTTTAGGAAAGGGGGATCTGAAAGATACAATTACAGAGCAGTTAAAGGTTGAGGAAAAGATACCGCATTTGTTGGACAGATGGGATTCTCTTCAAAAAAATCAGATTCTTTTTACGGTTGACAGTCTGCATCCTATTTCCGTAAGACAGCAAAAGCGTGAACTTAAAGATTCCTTGCGTAAAGCTTTTGATAGACACCCTAAACATATTTATTTAACTTTTGATGACGGTCCATTGATTGGTAGTGCTTTTATTGACTCCATTGCGAAGGAGAAAAATATCAAAGTTAGCGTATTCCTTATTGGTAAGCACGCCAATATGAGTAAAGGTAGGAAACGTGATCTTGCGCGATATGAATCAAATCCTCTTGTAGCGTGTTACAATCATAGTTATACACACGCGAATAATCAATATTCTAGATTTTATAATAACCCTCAAAAGGCTTTTGCTGATTTTGAAAAAAATGAAACAGATCTCAACTTGAAGCATAAAATCGTTCGACTTCCAGGAAGGAATATCTGGATCTATGAAAATGTTCGAAAGATCGACCTCAAGAACGGGGCCAGTACGGCGGATTTGCTTCATAAAAATGGATATACGATTTATGGTTGGGATGTGGAGTGGAGACTCAATAGTGTCACTGGAGCACCCATTCAGAGTCAAGAATCGACCTTAAGTCACATTAGGAATTATATGAACAACAAGAGTTCAATGGTACCGAACAATGTCGTTTTCTTGATGCATGATGATATGTTCCAAACGAAAAAGGGACAGCAGGAATTGTCTTTGTTAATTGATGCACTCAAAAGCGAAGGCTACCAATTTGAATTTATGCAAGATTATCCCATTAAGTATTAATTAAGCACGCTGGCATCAAAGGATTACAGCGTGTTTTAATTACCTACCTTTCTATTTGCTCTCCTGGAGTTTTTTTTCTTATCTCTTAATAAGTGCTATTTAATTACTGCGGTATCCTGCAATTTTGGCTATTTTTATTAAATTAATTATAGATGTAATTAGAAGGCATGAAAAGCTGTCTTTTCATTTTATCTGCACTAATATAATTTCGATATTGTAAAGATGTTTTTATTCATGCAATCGATTGTAAAGTTCTATGTTATAGGGCGGTCAAAACAACCTTAAAAAAACTTTTAAAGTCATTTTACGATCTGTGCGAAAAGGTGGCTTACTTATGAAATTTCAAATAGCTTATTTACAAACGTTTGTGTAAAATATGTTAAATAGTGTAAAAATAACACTTGTATTTTATCATAATTTTTGTAAATTCAAAGTGAATATTCAATTATAAACCGCTGTCTTAAGATGCTAAACCGATAAATCTTATCACAGCAAAAAAAATAACTATTATAAATAGAATTTAAACATTAAACAGTTTTTATGATCAACTGCCATTATTTCTCAAATCAATGGAAGAGAGCGTTTTGGACAGGTTCGTTGTGTTCTTTAGTCACATTGAGTCCCCAATTCGTCGACGCTGCAACGTTTGCAAGCTATGGAATTTTCTTTCAACAAGAGTTAAGTGTTACCGGTAAAGTGACCGATGAAGCTGGAATGCCTATTCCAGGAGTGACCATTTCGGTAAGTGGAAGTAACTTAGCGACTAAAACCGACAACGAAGGTAAATACAAATTGGATAAAGTGCCAAGTAGTGGTACCCTCAATTTTCGAATGGTTGGTAAGCTATCTATGGATGAAGCTGTAAAGGGAAGACGTATTGTTGACGTCATTCTACTCAATTCACAATCTAGTTTGGAAGAGGTTATCGTGGTAGGTTACGGAAAGCAAAAAAAGGAGACTGTGACTGGGTCAGTTGCGACGGTTAAAGGGAGTGATCTTGCCAAATCACCAGCATTAAACATCTCAAATGCGTTAACAGGCCGGGTACCTGGTGTCACAGCGACCAATGGGAGTGCTGAACCCGGTTATGATGGATCTAACATCAAGATCCGCGGGACAAATACGTTAGGGAATAGCAGTCCTTTGGTGGTAATTGACGGTGTTCCGGCGCGTGAAGGCGGAATCGAGCGGCTTAATCCCCGTGATATTGAAAATATATCGGTACTTAAAGATGCTTCCGCAGCAATTTATGGGGCCCGTGCAGCTAACGGCGTTATTCTTGTCACTACGAAAAGAGGAAAAACAGGCAAGCCACAATTTTCCTACACTTTTAATCAGGGATATTCCCAACCTACAGTAATCCCCAAATTGACCACTGCTGCTCAATTTGCTGAAATTAGAAATGAACTTGAGATCTATAATCTATCGGTCGACGAATGGTCTGCAGCATATAGCGCAATAACGGATAAAGGGAGTTATATTAAAAAAGATGGTGGAATATTAGATGCACCTTTTAAACCCGAGGATATCCAAAAATACCGCGACGGGTCTGATCCTTGGGGCCATCCAAATACAGATTGGTATAAGTCTACCCTAAAAGATTGGTCGCCGCAACAACGCCACAATCTTCAGATCAATGGCGGTACTGAGGATGTCAAATATTTGATGTCCCTGGGCTATCAAAATCAGGATGCATACTACAAGAACTCCGCCACAGGATATAAACAATATGATTTGCGAATTAATCTCGATGCTAATATAAGTCAATATATAAAAACGCAATTCGGCGTATTAGGGAGACAGGAAAATCGCAATTTTCCAACAAAAACTGCTGGTACAATCTTCAGAATGCTCATGCGCGGAAATCCCACTCAACCTGCAATTTGGCCAAACGGTATGCCAGGGCCAGATATAGAAAACGGTGAAAACCCCGTCGTTATCACTACTAATGCCACAGGATATGATAGGGACAAACGCTATTATTTCCAAACGAATGGACAGGTTGAAATTACTAATCCATGGGTTGATGGTCTGAAGCTAACACTGAATGCATCTGTAGACAAATATGTGAAAAACCAAAAAACGTGGGTGATACCTTGGACATTATATTCGTGGCAAGGTGCATATGAAGCTGATGGGGAAACACCACAACTGGTCCCTGGGCGGCGTGGTCCTGCGGATCCGAATCTGAATCAAAGCAATGAAGATCAATTAAACATCTTGCTTGGTGGTATTTTGAGCTTTGACCGGAAATTTGGAAACCATCAAGTGAATGCCATTGCGGGTATCAATAGAGAAACAATTGATAACGATAAGTTCAGTGCTTATCGCCGCTACTTTCTTTCCAATGCGATTGATTATCTTTTCGCCGGCGGGGAACAGGAAAAAAATAACGACGGTGCGGCATGGAAGCGCGCTCGTCTAAATTATTTTGGTCGGTTTGGTTATAACTATAAAAGTAAATATATCGCCGAACTCTTGTGGCGTTACGACGGTTCTTACATGTTTCCTGAAAAGGAGCGATTCGGGTTCTTCCCTGGGGCAATGGCTGGATGGGTCGTGTCAGAAGAAAATTTCTGGAAGGAAAATGTACCTGTAATTAATTATTTCAAAATCCGTGCTTCGTACGGCCAGATGGGAAATGATAACATCTATTATGATGATAAATTACAAGAATATCAATATTTTTCCACGTATTCTTTTGGAACGTATATCGTAAATGACAAGTTAGCCAAGTCTCTTTACGAAAGTCGTGTACCAAATGAAATGATTACTTGGGAAGTAGCCAATAATTACAATCTCGGATTTGATTTTCAGTTTCTTCAGGGCAAGTTGAACTTGGAATTTGACATCTTCAAAAACCGGCGTAATTCAATTTTATGGCGCAAAAATGCGTCCATACCGCAAAGTACAGGAATGACGCTCCCAGCCGAGAATATCGGTAAGGTCGATAATAAGGGATGGGAGTTTAATCTCGGTTATCATGGTAAAGTCGGGGAACTTGGTTATACTGTAGGTGTTAACGGTGGGTATGCGAAGAATAAAATCATCTTCTGGGATGAGGCACCAGGAGCGCCAGCATGGCAGCAGAGTACAGGAAAGCCAATAAAAACTGATATCTATTATATCTATGATGGCGTATTCAGGGATTTAAATGATATTGCAAACAATCAGTTAGATTATAGCGCCATAACAAAAACTCTGCGTCCTGGTGACATGAAGTATAAAGATTACAACGGTGACGGAAAAATCACACCCGATGATAAAGTTAGACGCGATAAAAATAGTGATCCGACATTTCAAGGCGGTTTCAATTTTAGCCTTACCTATAAAGATTTTGACTTATCGGTATTATTTCAGGGTGCTACAGGCGGAGAGATCCGTGTCGGTACAGATGAGTCTGGATCTATTGGAAATTTTGTGGAGGAATTCTACGAAAACCGCTGGAGTATCAGTAACCCGAGCAGTGTATATCCACGTCTAACAGACCGCGGTAATCAATATTATTCCTATAATAACACGTATTGGATGCGAAGTACAGATTACCTCCGACTTAAGAATGTAGAATTAGGATATAATCTATCCTCTAGTATTTGCAATAAAATTGGTATAGGCTCATTGCGTTTATTTGCGAATGGAATGAACCTCATTACTTGGAGTAAAATCAAAATGTATGATCCGGAAGCTGTGAATGCATTAGGACAATATTATCCGCAAGCAAGATTAATCAATCTGGGCGCGTTGTTATCGTTTTAATCAACCCGAATTTAAAAGAAGAAGAAGATGAAAATGAAAAAGATTACCAATATATCACTCATGCTACTCGTATTATCTGCAACATTACACGCTTGTAATGATGATTTTGTAAGTACAAAGCCACTTAGTGAAGTGCCACAGGAGGTGGTGTGGTCAGACGCGGGCTTATCAGAAGCTTTTGTGATTGAAATTTATAATGGATTTGGAGTAGGTGGATTTTATGAACAGCAAATGGCTTCGATGACAGATGAAGCACTATTCACCCATCCAAACCGGGGAATAAATACAGTTACTGAATCGCGCTCGAATCCTGCCGATCAGGGCTATATTATGGAAACTTATGAATATGGGCGCATGTATACACGCATCCGGGCGACTAATATTGCGATTTCTAATTTAACAGAAGCCAAATTTGATAAAACAAAGGCAGATAAACTTTTAGGGGAGGCCTATTTCTTACGTGCTTATTATTATCAGCAGTTGTTACGTTACTATGGCGGAATACCGATCGATAATAAGATCTATACGCTGAACGATAAAGACTACATGGTTCCTAGAAATACCTATGAGGAATGTGTCGATGCCATAGTTAAAGATCTTGACAACGCGGCTCAGCTTTTGAAAGGGGCATCTCAAGTAAAAGGACGGGCGAGCGAAGCTGCTGTACTGGCATTAAAATCAAGAGTTTTGTTGTATGCCGCTAGTGACCTTCACGATGCAAATAAAGCAAAATCAAAATCTACATTATTAGCAGGATATAAAAACCCAGAATACCTCATGTATACCACAGGTAATCAAACAGATCGTTGGACAAAAGCAAAGGCCGCTGCCAAGGCTGTCATTGATCATAGCGAATTTGCCTATAAACTTGATTTAAATCAGCCTGTTTCGGCTTCCGATGGAGCGATTAATTACATGGCTCTTTCCTTAGGAGGGGGGAGTAAAGCAGTTGACTTTACGGCGGCTAAAGACATTATTTTGGGGCGATTTTTTATCGACGAAAAAGATGAACGCGGTGGTTGGGTAGGTCGCGACAATGGACCGAATGGCTACCACAATTGGGCTGGAAATACGCCAATACAATTGTTGGTAGATGATTACGAGACGATTGCCGGTGAAAAGTTCGATTGGTCAAATCCAACTATGGCAGCCAATCCTTATCAAAATCGTGATCCGCGTTTGAAGGCAACTCTATTGTATGATGGTGCAGACTGGAAACCTCGAACAGCTGATGTTGCCGCCCGGGATAAGGTAAACCAGATTCAGACAGGGCAATATGAGGTTGTTAATGCACAAGGTCAAAAAACCACACATTTTGGTCTCGACACAAGAAAGAGCCCTATTGAAGATTGGAATGGCTCCCGAACGGGCTATTATATCCGTAAATTTACCGATCCAGATCCTACAATGGAAGACCAAAATACAAGACAACGTATTCCATGGCCGATGTTTCGTTATACGGAAGCGGTATTAAACTACGTCGAGGCATGTCTGGAGTTAGGTGAGGAAGGCGAGGCTAAAATATGGATGAATAAAGTTCGGTTTAGAGCTGGAATGCCTGCAATACCTAGTAGTGAGAGTGGAGCGGCGTTAAAAGCACGCTATCGAAACGAACGTCGTGTAGAGTTAGCTTATGAGGAGCATCGCTTCTTTGACGCGAGACGTTGGATGATAGCTGCAGAAACAATCGGCCGCAAGGCAAATATTATCAATATTACTGGAACTCTTAAGGCAGGCAAAAGTGTGACACAATACAAATACGATCCAAGCAGTTACACCTATAAATATGTTGTATCGGATATTGATCCAGGAATTGAAAACCGAAACTGGGATGACAAGATGTATTTTACATCTTTGCATCGGGACGAGATTAATAGAAATACGAAATTAATTCAAAATCCCGGATATTAATTCAGAAAGGCCTTCATTATAAATGGAGGCCTTTTTAACGTTATTTCTTAGGATGATTCATATTGGGTAATAATCCGGTCACAATACCAATCAATGGGAGGTAGGCGCAAATGTTAAATACGTGCTCAATGGAGGTACGGTCTGCTAACCACCCCAATAGAGCAGAACCAATTCCCCCCATTCCAAATGCAAAACCGAAAAATAAGCCAGCGATCATGCCCACTTTCCCCGGGATGAGCTCTGTTGCATAAACTAGGATTGCTGAAAAAGCAGAGGAGATTATAAGGCCAATTGATATTGAAAGGATAATTGTCGCTTCAAGACCTGCATGTGGTAAAAGTAGCGTAAACGGTGCGGCACCGAGAATCGAAACCCAGATAATGAGCTTTCGACCGTAACGATCTCCTAATGGTCCGCCTAATATTGTTCCCGCAGCAACCGAGGCGAGAAATACAAAGAGGTAAATTTGAGATTCCTGAACTGAAACATGAAACTTATTGATCAGATAGAAAGTGAAGTAGCTGGTCATCGAGGCCATGTAAAAATATTTGGAAAAAATCAAAACCAATAGAATCCCCAAGGCAAAAATTATCTTTGATTTTGGTAGTTTCGATGTTGGCTGATTTGCCGGTATAACCTCTGTTTTAGGTTTGAGATGAATTTGATACCACTTCCCAACGTAGGTCAATATCACGACTGCAACGATTGCCAATACGCCGAATAAGCCAATGTAATTTTGACCAAAAGGAATTACAATGAGTGCTACAAGGAGGGGCCCAATGGCACCACCTGCGTTTCCACCAACTTGAAAAATGGATTGTGCAAGACCTTTTTTTCCACCTGAAGCTAAATGTGCTACACGTGAAGCTTCAGGATGGAATATAGAAGATCCCATGCCAATGAGACTTACAGACAATAGTATATACAGGAAGTTTGAAGCAAAAGAAATACAAATTAACCCCATTAATGAGAATAACATGCCAACGGCTAAGGATCTCGGTGTGGGATTTTTATCGGTATACAAGCCAACAAATGGCTGCAAGATAGAAGCCGTCAGTTGAAATACCAATGTTATAATACCAATTTGTGTAAAAGTAAGCGCATAATTCGATTTTAGCATCGGATATACCGCGGGAATGACAGATTGAATTAAATCGTTGAGCAGATGTGATGCACTGATGGCAAATAAGATTGGGTACACAGTGCCGGAACTATTCCAAGAAGCACGTTGGTTTAAGGTTTTAATTTTTAGAGGACTTTTCATCAGGTCATCAGATGTTTGTTGCTAAATTGATAGCGGATTGTTAAATTTGATTTTGAAAATTATTATTAAGTAATTATAGTTGTTTTATAATTCGATTAGCGATGTCGACCGCCCGTTTGACATCCCTATCTTTAATCGCCAGCATTAACTCTTCATGTTGTTTTTGAGATGATAGGAAGGGAGTGGTGTCTTTATATATGGACATAAAGAACTTATTGACATGCACCGATAATGTGGTATACAGTGCTGTTAAAATGCTATTTCCGCAAGATTCTGCAATTGCACTATGAAAAGCTATATCAGCTTCAACACAGGCTATCAGATTATTTAACTCTGCATATTTTAGTCTATTCTTTAGCGCCGAAGCCATATCTTTCAGCCCCTTAGTTGTCCTATTCAGGGCAGATTTTTCAATAATTCTAATCTCCAATACTTGCCTAACTTCAAAGATATCATCAAAATTTCCTTTTTCAATTTTGGCATCCAAGGCGTGATGTCCTATTGAACTCTTCACAAATGTTCCCAACCCCTGTTGTACATTTAGATAGCCAGACTGGCATAAGTATTTAACAGCTTCGCGAATTGTTGATCTACCTACAGCAAATTGCTTCATTAATTCAGGTTCCGTGGGAAGTTTTGACTCTACCGGAAAAGCGCCCATTTTGATTTTTTCTTCAATTGCAGTAGCAACTTCCTCTGCTAGCGATTTCCTTATAATAGCATCATTCTTCATATAATCACATCATCTGATGATTGCAAAGTTAGTAGAATTTGTTTTACAATTAGTTCAGACGTGGAAAAATTTTTGGGACAGGTGAATTGCGCCACTTTTTTCTTAATTTGCATGCATGTCAAATCAAGCGAGTAATTATCAGTTATTTTCTACTGATATTTTGGCACTTTGGAGAAGCCAAAATGTTTCTTATATCAAAGTGGAGGAACTATCTGTTGTTAATGGAGTCACCTTTTTTGAACTTATACCAGATTCGGAACTGTTGGATGAGGGAGGGCTTGACACCCTTTACCCTATAGATTCTGAAGATGTTGAAGATATGATTGTTTTCAACAAGGATATTAAATTTGTCGTTCATGGTATTTACCTGGATGAAGATTAATCAGTTTTTTATTCATGATCGGTCAATATTTTTATTGCCGATCATGAAAAATTAGGTGATCTGATTGTACAAGACCTAGCTCTTCATATTTAATCTTTCTTCCTGAAGATCCAATAAACGAAGGTGCTTCTTAATAATTTCTTCGTCTAGTAAAAGCTCCTCACGATTTTTATTGATAAGCCACATGCGTTGCGTTTCAAGAATGTCAATATATATTTTGCGATATTCTGCATAATTAATGATAATTTCAGAGCTCCGCAATTGATTTTCATACTTATCTAACTGATCCTTTAAGGTCGGAAAATTTTCAATTTTGTCGGCGTAGTCATTTCGAATTTTATCGACAGCAACTTGAGCTAGCCTATTCTGAATTTCATAATCGATTTCCTTCTCGCTTCGGACAAAATCTCTATCTACTAATTTGATTGTTCTTAATATAAAAGGAAGTGTTAATCCTTGAACGACTAAGGTTAAAAGAATGACGACAAATGTGATAAAAAGAATAAGGTTTCTTTGTGGAAAAGGGGTACCATCCGCCAGTGTTAAGGGAATGGACAGAGCTGCCGCCAGAGAAACTACACCACGCATTCCGGTCCAACCAATAATCATTGGAGTTTGCCAACCTGGTGATTGGGCATCGGCGACTGTTATGAAATGTTTCATTACTAAAGTGGTGATTACCGCAGCATATCCAGCGAAAATTCTGACGAGAATAAGGACTATTGTTACGGCTACACCGTAGCCGATCGCGGTAGAAATATTGGTGTCTCCCAATCCCGAAACAATTTCAGGTAAATCTAATCCGATAAGCATAAAGACAATACCATTCAATAAAAAGCAGAAGCTTTCCCATACTGTTACGGTGCGGATTCGGGATGCGCTACTCAAAAAGTCGTGGCTGCGATAGGATAAAAATAATCCGCCACTTACCACTGCCAAAACGCCGGAAGCGTGAAGTTGTTCTGCGATCAAATACATAGAGAAAGGCGCTATGAAAGTTAGCAATAAGTCTGTATTTGAATCGGTGGGCAAAAGTTTGTGCATTTTAAGGAAAACATATGCGATTGCAAGCCCTATTGCTACACCGCCAACGCACATCCAAACAAAGCTTCCGGCAGCTTGGTACCATACAAATTGTCCTGTAGCTGCGGCGATCATTGCGAATCTGAAGATTATTAATGAGGAAGCATCGTTCAATAAACTTTCACCTTCCAGAATGGAAGCCAATCTTTTGGGTACTTTTACGAATTTTAAAATTGCACCAGCACTAACCGCGTCAGGCGGTGAAACTATGCCTCCCAATAAAAATCCAAGTGCTAAGGAGAATCCTGGGATAAAATAGTTAGCAAATACGGCAACCGATAAGGCTGTAAAAAAGACCACAACGAAGGCAAAGCTAAATATAATCCTACGCCATCGCCACAGTTCTTTCCATGACGTTGACCAAGCAGCCTCGTACAAAAGTGGAGGTAAAAAAATAATAAATATTAATTCGGGCTCTATTTTTATAGTAGGAACTCCTGGTATAAAACTAATTACAAGTCCGGCTAATACAAGTAAAACGGGGTAGGCAACCTGAATTTTTCTCGCCAGTAAGATCAGCATCGTGATCAATAGGAGCACAAATAGATAGAATTCAAAATTTTCTAACATATATAAACTTTAGGTATATAAATATAAATCAAATTTCCAAAATTCTTTCAAAAAAGAGGGCTAATCTGCTTATTGAAAATTGGAAGAAATATTTCTTGAAGACTGTCGCATCTTTTCCTATTTTTGTTAGAAACAGAAAAAAGATGGAGAACGAAGTGATCGGTTTGAAACGAGTCGCAACACTATGTATCTTGAGAAATAAAGATAAATTCCTATTATTAAGACGCTTAAAAGAACCCAACAAGGATATGTACGTTCCTGTTGGTGGAAAAATAGACCCCTTTGAAAATCCTGATGTGGCTGTTGAGCGAGAGGTAATCGAAGAAACAGGTATCCATATAACTTCAAAACAGTTTTGTGGTATTTTGACAGAAACTTCTCCAGTTAATTACAATTGGATCAGTTACGTATATGTATCAGACATCGAATTTGTCGATGTACCTTATTGTAATGAAGGAGATTTAGAATGGATTTCAGCAGCGGATTTATCCGCTATTCCGACGCCAATAACCGATCTCTATATCTATGATTATGTGGCAAAGAAAAAGCATTTCGCTCTTAATGCTACCTATGACTCAGCCGTAAACTTGACGGGACTATGGGAGCAGTATAGCAATACTAAGCTTATTTAGGACGCTTTAATTGAATAAGAAAAATGACTATCGATAAAGACGCGATTAAAATCATTGCCTTTGATGCTGATGATACATTATGGGTAAATGAACCCTATTTTCAAAAAGCAGAACATGATTTCTGCGCACTGTTAGAGAACTATCTTCCGCAGCATGCAATTTCGCAGGAACTATTTAAGACGGAAATGAACAACCTGTCGCTTTACGGATATGGCGTAAAAGGTTTTATTCTTTGTATGATAGAAACTGCCAGCCGTATTTCTGCTGGCCAACTGCCTTTGAGCACAGTGAACAAAATTATAGAAATTGGACAATGTTTATTAAAAATGCCGATTGAATTATTGGATGGCATAGAGGATACGTTGGTACAACTTAGTGCACATTACAAATTGATTGTAGCGACAAAGGGCGATCTGTTGGATCAGGAAAGAAAGTTGAAGAATTCGCCTCTTCAAAAATATTTTCATCATGTTGAGATTATGAGTAACAAAAAAAGTGCGGATTATACGAAATTGTTAAGCAAAATTGAATGTCCGTCCAAGAATTTCATGATGATAGGAAATTCAATAAATTCCGATATTCTACCCGTTTTGGAAATTGGCGGACAGGCAATACATATTCCGTATCACGTAACGTGGTCCCATGAACAATCAAGCGATGACATAAAGCCGAGTAGTTTTCTACAGATAGACAGTTTAGATCAATTGCTACCAATCTTGCTTTAGTTAAAGATATAGATCTCGTTAAGCGTTTGTTGTAAAATCACTTTTTTAACTTGAAGGACCCAACTAATATCGCCATTTAATAGTTAAATTTCCGTTTGTAGATTGGTCGTTTTAATAACATTAAAACAATGAAGATACTTCATTGTTATTAGAAAATATTATTAACCGGTCACATGGAAACAGTTAGAAACGTAATCATTTTCCTTTTTTTCTTAATTTTTTTAGGCTGTAAGAGTAATCAGCAAAAAGGAGACGTTGTATATTTCGGCGGAAATATTGTTACGATGGAAGCGGATTTTCCGGAAGTAGAAGCTCTAGTATTAAAGGAAAGTAAAATCATTTTTGTTGGAAGCCAAAAGGAAGCGGATAACTACATAAAAGACAATACAAAGCGGATTGATTTAAAGGGTAAAACCCTACTTCCTGGTTTTATTGATGCTCATGGGCATATCACTTCAAGAGCCGGGATGGAACAAGCAATAGATCTTTCTCCAAGCCCTTATGGAACCGTAAATTCCATACCGGATCTTCAAAAGACATTAAAAATGGTAATAGATCGGATGAAACCCGGATCTGTTGCGCCGATATTGGGAAACGGCTATGACGATGCTATTATGCGTGAACATCGCCATCCTACCCGTCAGGAACTAGATGCGGTTAGCACTACACATCCTATTATTGTCATCCATTCTTCTGGTCATGCGAGTGTTGTTAATAGCGCTATGCTGACCTTGTTAAATATTACAGAAAACGTCAAGGATCCAGAGGGAGGACACTACGGGCGAAGTTCCGATAATCGCTTAAATGGTAAGTTGGAAGAAAATGCCTCCTTTGCGGCATTAATAAAGCTGACAGCTTTGTTGCCTAAGCCCAAAGAGGCTAAAGACGAACTATCTCAATCGCTTAAAGATTTTGTTAAAGCGCAAGACGAGTGGCTTAGTTATGGTCAGACAACGATCTGCGACGGGCGTTCGATGGGAGGGAATATTGAACTCTTAAAAGAAGCCGCTTCAAAAAATCTTCTTAAGGCAGACGTGATCTATTTTCCAGATTTCGAAGCCAACAAGTCAGATTGGAATTCCTTTAAATCTAATTATATGATATACGAAAAGCGTTTGAAATTTGGCGGTTTTAAATTTTCAAACGATGGTTCTCCGCAGGGAAAAACAGCGTGGTTAACAGCACCCTATCTCGTTCCTCCACAAGGCCAGTCGACAGATTATAAAGGCTTTCCAATATTTTCGGACGAAGCTCTATACAATGATCTGAAAACAATATTTTCACACGATATTACGGCGCAACTCCACGTCAATGGTGATGCGGCTATTGATCAGGCGATTCGGGTGATCGAAAAACTGAAAAATGAAGGGGTTTACAAGCCCGAACTCAGAGCGACGTTAATTCACGTGCAAAACAGCAGACCTGATCATATCGCTAAGATAAAAAAAATTGGCGTTATACCGTCTTATTTTTCATCCCATGTATATTTGTGGGGAGACTGGCATTATCAAAGTGTTTTTGGCCCAAAACGTGCCTCTTTTATAAGTCCCGCGCAATCAGCAAAAACTGCTGGAATACTTTTTACTATCCATCATGATAGTCCTGTAACACCACCTGATTTAATGACTGGGGTGTACGCCGCTGTCAACCGTATAACGCGGAGCGGAATGGTATTAGGGCCAGGAGAACGTATTAGCGTATGGGATGCGTTAAAAGCAATTACGATAAATGCGGCGTATCAATACCAAGAGGAAAAAAGTAAAGGGTCTCTGAAGGTAGGGAAGTTAGCCGACCTTGTTATTTTGAATCAGAATCCGTTAACAATAGATCCTCTAAAATTAAGAGATATCATCGTTGTAGAAACGATCAAAGAAGGCAAGTCAGTTTTTAAGCGAGATTTAGAGAACCCTTTTAATTCTCATTAATGTAATCCTCCTAGTGATGCCTTTTCCCTCTTTGGTGGTAGGGCACATGTTTAGCGAGGCTTTGTGCAACCTCATTACTGTTGGAAGATATGGATGAATTAGCATACTGCAACGAAACAATATCTGCAGCATCTATGTCTGGAAGGTTTTTGATTTGATTGTGCCATTTAGGTGGATAGAATAGATTGCTCTTTTCGTGTTGATGGTCTTTCTCCGTATTGATATTTACAAATCGTCTTTTCCAACGGCTGTAAATAAATGCAGCAACACCCGCTGCTGCTGTGATCATTAATCCAATTCGTGTATTCATTGCTCTGATTTTTTTATTAGTTGAACAGTTCCTCAGTTCAAATTGTTCAAAAAACTTTAAATTGATGTTACCAGAGATGACACATCTAGATTGACATGATCTCCTCTTAAACCATACAAATGAGTCAATGTAGGAGGTATACACCTGAAATCGTACAGCAGATTTGCTGGATTTGCTCAATTTTTGTATCATTGGGAAGATCATAACCAATGCAGCAACTTAAGTCTTTTTTATACGCGTATCTCAACCTTTTTCTTCTCCTTTTCATAGGTCATTTTTCGGCTTGGAGCCAGGTCAATACTTATGCGTTTAAAACCTTAACTTCTGACCAAGGCTTGGTTCATAATCACGTCAACTGTGCCATTAGAGATAAGAATAATTACCTGTGGTTTGGTACCGAGTCGGGCTTGAGCCGATTTGATGGGGTACAATTCACAAATTTCCGATATTCTGCCAGTAAGCACACAGGCCTGAGTGGAAATGTGATTTCAGCAATCTTCGAAGGACCGGAAGGCAATGTCTGGATCCGTACCAACAACGGGATGAATGTGTATGATCAGCGCTCAGGCATTATCCGCCAGCACCTGGATTCTATACTCACCAGCTTGAAGCTGCCCGTCAAAGACGTACACACGATAAGGCCGCTTGAAGAGCAGACCTTTGCACTATTGTATAGCGATCGTTCGCTGGTCCTGTACGACGCCCTAACCAAAACGTACCGTACTGTGCCGCAGCTGACCAAAAGCAGCCGAATTGCGGATGTGATAGCGGGGCAAGGGCAAACGATCTGCGTAATCTACGAAAATGGCCTCCTTGGCTATATCGATACAAAGTCGCTGCAAAGTATCAAAACCAGTTTATTGCCGCTCATTAATAAAACGGTAAATTATAATCTATTTGCCGATCAAGAGGGCGTCATATGGATATTCTCAAAGGATATCCCCATTGGGGTATACTGGCTTGACCCGAAAGACGGGGTAATTCGGCATATTCAAAAAGAACTGTCCAACCCCTTTGTAGGCAATATCGTGGAAGACGACAAAGGACTTCTCTGGCTGGGCACAGACCATGGTGGCATCAATGTCTACGATAAGAAAACGAAAAGTGTCGAAATCATCGGCAATGATAAATATGACTTACGGAGTCTGCCTTACAATAG
Source organism: Sphingobacterium sp. UBA5996 (assembly GCF_002429765.1). NCBI lineage: Bacteria > Pseudomonadati > Bacteroidota > Sphingobacteriia > Sphingobacteriales > Sphingobacteriaceae > Sphingobacterium > Sphingobacterium sp. UBA5996. The sequence goes on along the minus strand of NZ_DJAS01000029.1, from coordinate 108,094 downwards.
TATAACGTGCTTATATCGGGATAAGTCAGGCATTATATGGACAGGAACCTATAAAGGTGGCATCAGTTATTATCATCCCAACCTGTTGTTATTCTCCTTAATCAAGAACTATCTGGGGCTTCCCAGATCACTTCCCTTTGACGATGTCAATAAGTTTGTACAGGATCGCAGGGGCAATCTCTGGATCGGGACAAACGGTGGGGGATTGCTCTATTATGATATCAGTCAGAAAACATTTAAGCAATATTTGCATGATCCTCGGGATCCCAATAGTTTGAGTTCCAACGTAATTGTTTCCTTATTGCTGGATACAGAAGACAGGCTGTGGATCGGAACTTATCGAGGTGGTATGTGTCGATTCGACGGCAAAAGTTTTAAAGTTTTCCATCGTGACCCGGCACCTGGAAAATTGAACGACGATAGTGTTTGGGAGATCTATGAAGATAGTCAACATCGGTTTTGGATAGGAACCCTAAGTTCCGGCTTGTACCTGTTTGATAGAAAAACAGAACAGTTTTCGAAAACGTATTCTCGGCAGGGCCAAGCCATCAACAGCAATTATATCTCCGTCTTATTTGAGGATTCGAAAAAAAGGCTCTGGATTGGCACAGCTACGGGGTTGGAATTATTGGGTCCCGACGGTAGGATCAGCTATATTAATACCTCCAGTTCGCCTATGAAACTCATGAATGATCTGATTTATGATATCAAGGAGGACAAAACCGGTCGCATCTGGATAGCGACACAAGAGGGGTTGCATGTAATCGACGGGACGAAAATAAGCTGTCTCACACAGCAGGATGGGCTCAGCGACGATGCGATCCTGGCACTATTGGTCGATAACCAAGAGGATATTTGGGCTTCAACAAACAAAGGACTGTCGGCGATCGTCGGCAAGGGGCAGGCCGAGAAATTCATCATTCGCAATTTTACACAGGAATCGGGCCTACAGGGGAATGTATTCAATGAAAATGCGGCTTTAAAAATTAGGGACGGAAGACTTGTCTTTGGTGGACCAAAGGGATTCAATTTTATCGACCCTACAAAAATTAGCAGCGAAAATGAACTGGTCTTGCCCCTTTTGTCCAACCTTTATTTATTTAATAAGCGGGTAGCAGTAGGAGAGGAATTTTCGGGTCGGGTCATTTACGATCAAGCCCTGAATAATCTCAAGGAACTGAGTCTTCCGTACAATCTAAATGCCATTTCGCTGGAATTCTCGACTTTTGATTACCTGCAACAGCATAATGGACTCTACCAATATCAGCTCGCCGGTCTAAGTGATGAATGGTTTGATTTTGAACCGGGGACCATGCGCGCCAATTTCACCAATCTAGACACCCGCAGCTACAGCTTATTTATTCGGCATGCCATCGATACGAATAGCTGGTCGGAGGGTGTACTGCTCTTGAAAATCGATGTACAGCCGCCTTTTTGGCGTTCTACCTGGGCCTTTCTTTTTTATGCCTGTATGATACTAGTCGTCCTATGGGCTTATTTTTATTTGACAAAACTGCGTGTCAAGACGCGTAATCAACTTTACCTTGCCCAGGAGCAGGCAGCCCAGGCAAAGGAGCTGGATGCTTTAAAAACACGTTTCTTTACCAATATAAGCCATGAATTCAGGACTCCGATCAGCTTGATCCTAACTCCAGCACAACAGTTGCTGGAGGAAGAACAGCATCCAGAAAAAAAAGCTGACCTAAATTTGATCAAGAAGAATGCGGACCGCCTCCTCAAACTGGTTGACCAGCTGCTGGACTTTAGGAAATTAGAGAAAAGTGAACTGGAACTGAGCGAGGAATATGGGGATCTCATGGGATTTATCCATGAACAGCTCAATGCCTTTGCCGGAATGGCCCAAAGCAATCAAATCTCCCTACAGGTCAATATTGCCCAAGACACATACCCGGCGTGGTTCGACAAAAACAAACTGGAAAGCATTATTTTCAATCTGATGTCGAATGCGATCAAATTTAGTCCGATATCCGGCATTGTGGCCTTCAATGCCGAAGTAACTGAAGAAGAAGCAGGAAAGGTACTGCTTATTGAAGTTCAAAACCAGGGTACAGCGATTCCAGAAAATCTACAATCCCGTGTTTTTGAACGTTACATACAGCTGGATGTGCCAAATGGAAAACTGAATCAGGGTACGGGCATCGGGCTCTCCATTGTCAAAGACTATGTAGAATTCTTGGGTGGAAATATCAGGCTGAGCAGCAATGGGCAATGGACGATATTTTATGTTCAACTACCTTTAAATAAGGTCGCAGCGAGCACTGACTCTGTCGAAAGCAAAAGGCAGGATAAACCCGCTATTTTATTGGTCGAAGATGATATTGACTTTCTTCATTACCTGGAGCGGACCCTAAGGTCAACCTACGTAATCCACTCTGCAAAAGGTATCAATGAGTCGAAATTGATTTTAAGCAAGCAACAAGTTGATCTTGTCATCACCGATCTCAGCCTGCCCGGGGAGAGTGGGTTGGATTTTTGCCGCTATATAAAAGCCCAGGCTAAGCTGGTCCATATCCCTGTGCTGATTGTAACGGCGATAGTCAATCAGAAAATTGAACTGGAAGCCTTGCAGTCCGGTGCTACAGATTACATCAACAAGCCTTTTAATATTAACCTGCTGCGTTCCAAATTAGCGCAGATACTCCATCAGCAGCAGACGATGGTAAAACGGTATAAAAAACAGATTAATGTCAATCTGGCACAGCCGGATATCGCATCTGCTGATGAACAGTTTATCCGTGCGCTGGTAAAGGAAATTGAACAGGATCTCAGTGACTCTTCGCTTTCTGTCGAACTGCTTGCCAAAAGAATGAACATCACCCGCGTAGGCCTTTATAAAAAGGTGCTTGCCATCACCGGTTATTCGCCGATGGAATACATCCGGCATATCCGGCTCAAACGTGCCATGCATTTAGTTCAGAACTCGAAATTATCGATAGCTGAAATTGCTTATGAAGCGGGATTCGGAAATCCGAAACAGTTCAGCAAATATTTTAAATCTGCATTTGGAAACCTACCGTCTTTTTACCGAAAAAGCCTGTAATTCATAGGTTTGAAGTTTATTGTACCTTCAAATGATCCCTTACATGTTAACAAAGGAGCCCCTAAAAGTTAACAAAATATACCCCTTATACAACCGGTTACATTCTATATTTGATCAGTTCTTTCAATAGGAAAGGACGTGTAATAACCAAGGGAATATAATAACCAATAAATCTTATTTAAATGCGCAACTTAACGTACGCTTTAAGTGGTCTGATGCTCTTCGCGATCGTGCAGCAGGGATTCAGCCAGACGAATAAAGCTCATTATGAAAAAACACCTACTGGTATTAAAGTTAGCTTCAAAAATTCGGAAACCTCCATTGATCAGGATGTCTATTTGGATGTCGTGACCGATAAGATCGTGCGTGTCACGGCTGTTCCGGCTGGTGCAGCCTTACCAGGACAAACAAGCTTAGTGATCGTCGATTCACTGCGCCGGCAAGTAAAATCACTCGCGGTAAGTTCGACCGACTCGACGGTACATGTACAAACTGCCAATATGCAGGCAGTAGTTTCCTTGATGAATGGTAAAGTGGAATTTTTTGACCTTAAGGGGCAATCCATCCTTAAAGAAGCAAAGCGGAATTCAAGTTCTTTCTTAGCCAATAGTTATCAGGGAGATGTCTTTTATCAACTTAACCAAGACTTTATTGTCGATCCTGAGGAAGGGATCTATGGATTCGGCCAGCATCAGAATGCCGTGATGAACTATAATCGCGGAAAACAGGTTTCGCTGCTGCAGTACAATACAGAAATCGGAATACCCTTTTTACTGTCCACCAACAACTACGGTATCTTATGGCACAATTATTCCATTACAAAAGCGGGCGATGTGAGACCATTATTGCCCTTAAATGCTTTTAAGTTGCAGTCCAAGGAAGGTGAGCCGGGCTGGCTCACTGCAACCTATGTAAATCGAAACAAAGTCAACGAGGTCTATTTATCCCGGCCGGAATCGATTATCGATTATGGCTATCTAACGGATCAGCACAAGTTTCCAAAGGGAGTAAATCTGGCCGACAGTAAGGTTATCTATGAGGGAAATTTCTCGTCGCCCTACACGGGCAGGCATGTGCTGCATTTTAAATATTCGGGTTATATGAAAGTCTGGATTGATGGTGAAGAGGTCGCCGACCGCTGGCGGCAATCCTGGAATGCTGGTACCTTTGAAATAGAAAAGGACCTGCAGAAAGATAAGACGCACCAGATCCGAATGGAATGGATACCGGATGGGAGCGAATCCTATTTTACCTTAAACTGGCAAAGCCCTATTCCCGGAGCACGTAAAAACCTTTTTTCCTTTAATTCAGAAGCCGGCGATGCCATTGATTATTACTTCGTTCAGGGGGCGTCCATGGATGAGGTCATTGCAGGTTACCGCTACTTATCCGGCAAGGCACCGATTATGCCGCTTTGGAGCTTTGGATTTTGGCAGAGCAGAGAGCGCTACAAGACGCAAGCGGAAATTGAAGAGGTCGCTGCTGAATTTCGCAAACGCAAGATTCCGATCGACAATATTGTGCAGGACTGGTCTTATTGGGCTGAAAATGACTGGGGCAGTCAGAAATTTGATGTAAAGCGTTTTCCAGATCCGCAGGCTATGGTGAAGAAGCTGCATGATCAACACTTTAACATCATGATCTCGGCCTGGCCCAAAATCAATGAAGAGTCTTCCGTATACCAAGAATTTAAAGCGAACAAATGGATTTATCCCCGGAATATCTATGATGGCAGAAAAGACTGGATCGGAAAAGGTTATACTTCGACCTTTTATGATCCTTTCAACAAAGCAGCACGCGATGGGTTCTGGAAGTTGCTGGACAACAACCTTTTCAAAATCGGGATCGATGCCTGGTGGATGGATGCCAGCGAACCTGATGTTCACTCCAATATCGATCTGGATGAACGCAAGTCGGTTTTTCAGCCGAGTATAGGATCATCTGTTCGCTATTATAATGCGTTCCCTTTGCAAAATGCCAAGGGCATCTATGAGGGTCAGCGTGAAACGGATCCCAACAAACGGGTATTTATTCTGACGCGCTCCTTTTTTGCGGGTCAGCAGCGCTATGCCGCGGCTGCCTGGAGCGGAGATATCGCTTCCAGATGGCATGACATGAAAGATCAGATTGCCGGGGGGATCAATTTCTCGATGTCCGGTACACCTTATTGGACAATGGATGCCGGTGGCTTTTTGGTGGAAAATAGGTTTCACAAACCCAATGCGGCAGATTTGGAGGAGTGGCGGGAGCTCAATAGCCGCTGGTATCAATATGGCGCATTCTTGCCCTTGTTCAGGGCGCATGGACAATATCCGTATCGCGAGCCATACAATATCGCACCGGAAGATCATCCGGCCTATAAAAGCATGACCTATGCGATCAATCTACGGTATAAATTACTGGCCTACAATTACAGTCTGGCGGCAAAGACCTTTTTCGAAGACTATTCGATGATACGTGGACTTGCCATGGATTTCCCGCAGGACAAAGATGGATTCCAGAGCAACGACCAATACCTTTGGGGACCATCCTTGCTCATCAGTCCAGTCACTGAAAAAGGAGCGACCTCACGCAAGATACACTTCCCGAAAGGAGCCAGCTGGTATGATTTATACAGTGGCAAGATGGTAGCAGGCGGGCAGGATCTGGTTGTGGCAGCACCATACGAACGTATCCCTGTTTATGTCAGAGCCGGAGCAATAGTACCCATTGGACCTGTCATTCAGTATACGACGGAGAAAAAGGCAGATGTGCTGGATCTTTATATTTATGCCGGAGCAAACGGTCAGTTTTCACTCTATGAAGATGAAGGGAGCAACTATAATTATGAAAAAGGAAAATACAGCCGTATTGATTTCAGCTATGATAACTCGACACACACACTTTCTTTGGCCAGCCGTCAGGGGGATTTCGAGGGTATGCTGACCAAAAGAAAGTTTAATATCATTTTTGTCAGCGAAAGCAACGTCGTCGGACTGGATGTTTCGTCAAAAAAATCAACGGCTATAACCTATACAGGAAAAGCCTTGCAGATCAAATTAAAATAATAAAAAACCAATTTATAAATCAAGACATATGATAAGCAAACAATTGTTGAGCAGGGGCGTGGCCGTCGTGGTCATGACCGGCGTGACCTCTCTGGTCTGGGCACAATCCTTCACCGGATCGGTTGTTTCGGCTGATTCAGGCTTGCCAATCGTGGGAGCGAGTATTAGCATAAAGAATCAGAAGATTTCAACCAGCAGTGATGAATCGGGCAGGTTTTCACTGAAGGCCAGCACAGGGACAGTATTGACCATTACCTACGTGGGGTATAGAACAGAGGAAGTTAAAGTTACCGGCCCCAATATGGTAATCCGCCTGCAGCCGCAAGCTTCTGATCTTGAAGAAGTGGTGGTCATTGGCTACGGTGTACAGAAGAAAAAATTGAATACAGGAGCCAATTTGAAAGTTGAGGGTGAAGAACTGCAGAAACGCAATCAGCTGAACCCGCTGCAGTCGCTTCAGGGGCAAGCACCGGGTGTATCCATTACATCAACTTCGGGTCAGCCGGGAGCAGATATGAAAGTCGTCGTCCGCGGACTGGGGACAATCGGTAACTCAGGTCCTTTGTATGTCATTGATGGTGTCCCAGGAGGAGATATTTCGGTCTTGAATGCGGCCGATATCCAATCTATCGACGTACTTAAAGACGCTGCTTCGGCTGCCATCTATGGGTCGCAAGCGGCAAACGGAGTGGTCCTGGTCACTACCAAAATGGGGGCAGCGGGTAAAAATGTGCTATCGTTTGATGGCTATACAGGCATTCAGAATGTTTCGCGTAAAGCGAAATTACTGGATGCAGATCAGTACAAGCTAATCATGAATGAGCAATCACTGAATTCGGGAGCCGCGCTGATTGATTTTAACAGCATGGAAGGTTTGGCCAATACCAATTGGATGGATTACATGTTCAAGGATAATGCAAAAACGGACAATTACAATTTTGGCCTGACCGGTGGGAATGAGAAATCCACCTACGCTTTATCCATGAACTATATTGGTCAGGAGGGAATTGTGGGTGGTAAGGACGTTTCCAACTATCAGCGTTATGGTTTCCGGACGAACTCGGAGCATAAACTTTTTGATAACTTTGTGAAAATAGGTCAACACCTCAACTTTAACTACATTAAGAATCGAGGCATCAGTGTCGGCAATCAGTACAGTAATACGCTGCGTGGTGCTTTTGCTACTTCGCCCTTGTCACCGGTGTATTCGGACAATGGCTTGTACGGAAGTCCTTTCAATGATACCTCCAATTCGCCCTGGTACAATGGGGACAGCAATCCATATGGGGTGATGATGACCAATTCGAACAACGCCAATGATGGTCAAAAATTACTGGCCGATGTATTTGCAGAGATCGAACCGATTAAAGGCTTAAAGGTCCGCTCACTGCTGGGGTTCAACTATTATGCTTCAGAATACAGAAGTTTTACGCCCTTATATCGCTTCTCCATCTACACCTACAACCAAGATCATACAACCACCTCGCAGAACATGAGCAAAGGTCATACGCTGACCTGGACAAATACCGCTTCCTATGACTTTGATATTCACACGGATCACCGTTTTTCGGCCATGGTCGGTATGGAGTCGCTACGTTACCAGGGAACTTACCTTTCGGGGGCCAACTGGAATCTGCTTTCGCAGTTCAACGATTTTGCACATGCCTATTTGGACAATACCACAGGCCAGGCACACCTGGATGAAAAAGGTAATGTCGTCGAAACGCGTACGGTGTCTGGAAAACCAGAGAACATCACCCGCAGGGTCTCGTATTTTGGACGCCTGGGCTATAACTATAAGGAAAAGTACCTCTTGAATGCTACATTGCGTGCCGATGGATCCTCTAAATTTTCGCGTAGCAACCGCTGGGGATATTTCCCTTCGGTATCGGCGGGCTGGGTAATTTCTTCTGAAGAGTTTTTTAAAGAGCATTTAGCGGCTGTAAACTTCTTTAAACTCCGTGCTTCATGGGGACAAGTTGGTAACCAGGATATTGCTGATTTTCAATATGCGGCACCCATCAGTACCTCAACTGGCATTACATCGTCCAACCCCGGCGCACATTATGTTTTTGGAACGAGCAACAATAATATCGCTGGGGCCTATCCGAGCCGCTTATCCAATCCGAATCTGACCTGGGAAACTTCCGAACAGACCAATATCGGATTTGATGCCAAATTTGCGAACAGCCGTCTGGATGTTGTTGCCGACTTTTATGTCAAAAAGACGAAAAACTGGCTGGTTACAGCGCCTGTTTTGGCGACAACTGGAACGTTGCCCCCTTTTATCAATGGCGGTGACGTGAAGAATACAGGGGTGGAACTGGGACTAAATTGGGCGGATAAGATCAATGAAGTCAAGTATCGTCTTGGGGTAAATGGTGCCTATAACAAAAATAAGGTGGGACAGATACCAACTGAAGATGGTATTATCCACGGACAGACAGCCATGTTATACGATAACTCGGAAGAATTTTACCGCGCCGCAAACGGCCTACCCATTGGCTACTTCTGGGGGTATAAAACAGACGGTCTATTCCAGAACCAAGCCGAGATCGACGCCTGGAAAACAGCCGGAAAAGGTATCCTTCAAGCGGATGTAAAACCGGGCGATGTGAAATATGTAGATCAGAATAACGATGGTATTATCAATGCCTCGGATAAGACAAATCTAGGTGTTGGCATGCCTAATTTTACCTATGGATTTAATATTGGACTGGATTATAAAGGATTTGATTTCTCGGTGAATGCCTACGGTTCCCTTGGAAACAAAATTGTACAGTCTTACCGCAATCATGCCAATAAACAAGCAAACTATACCACACGAATATTAGACCGATGGACCGGAGAAGGTACTTCCAGTAAGATCCCCCGTGTTACGGAAACTAATGTCAATTGGCAGTTTTCAGACCTTTATATTCAGGATGGAGACTTTCTTCGGATCAGCAATGTGACCTTTGGTTATGATCTGTCGAAGCTGATCAAATGGAAGTATGCTAATCAGATCCGGTTCTACGTACAAGGTCAAAATCTGTTCACGTTCACCAAATATGATGGGATGGATCCCGAGATCGGCTATGGAACAGATGGTTGGGTATCGGGTATCGACCTCGGCTACTATCCAAGACCAAGAACGGTATTATTTGGCCTAAATGTTAAATTCTAAACACAAGAAATCATGAAAAAAACGAGCTATATCTATCATTCCATGTTATTTGGGTCCTTAATTTTAGGATCGTGTTCATCTAGTTTTTTGGATGTCGAACCGATGACAAGCGTTTTGGAAAGCAATTTTTATAAAACCGTCGCCGATGCTGACATGGCGCTGGTTGGTTGTTACGATGGTTATCAACGGACGACCTCCAATGGGAGCCAGTCTTTCTATCTGACAGCAGAGGTGGCTGCAGACAATTGTTTTGGCGGAACAGGTACAACAGACGGTCGCTCATTTCAGGCAATAGACCGTTTTGATATTGCGCAGTCCCAATCGGACAACAATATCTTTGACGGCACCTGGTCGGATTACTATGCTGGAATTTTTAGGTGTAATACGCTGTTGGGAAAATTGGACGGTACTGATTTTTCGGGCAATACAACTGCACGGGCACGTATTGAAGGAGAAACGAAATTCCTGCGGGCCACCATGTATTTTGATCTCGTCCGCCTATTCGAAAACATACCTCTGCTTACAAGCCCAACCAATGAGAATATCCCGCAGTCGGACCCCAAAGCGATTTATCAGCTGATTGTTTCCGACCTTAAGTTTGCGGCAACCAATATCCCAGCCACAGCTTACCCCAAATCAGCTGCGGCAACCAATGATGGCCGGGCAACTCCCTTTGCTGCAAAAGCACTATTGGCCCGTGTCTATCTATTTTATTCCGGTTATTATGGAAAGGAAGATATCGGTATCTCCAAAGCCGAAGCCCTTGCAGGCTTAGAAGAGATCATTAGCAGTGGTCAGTATGCGCTGGTGGCCGATTTCAAAAATCTGTGGCCGGCAGCCAGTTATATTCCGAATGCAAGCAATAATACGCTAGACATCTCCAAATATGCCGGTAAGGGGAATGTTGAGGTGGTATTTGCACAGAAATTCAACAATACATCGAATTACAACGGTTATGTTGATGGCAATCGCTGGGTCGTCTTTCTGGGCCTACGTGGTAAAAATTGGTCGCCTTATGGCCAGGGATGGGGTGCATGTACGGTAAGCAAAAAATTCTTCAATGAGTTTGACAACACGGATACGCGCAAGACTGCTTCAATTATTGATATTGATGGCGAGAAGATTACGGGATTTGACCTGAAAGATCAGCGTGAGTATACAGGGTACACTATAAAAAAATACGCCCCCACAGCATTGCCGGACGGTACCAGCAATACAGGTGGCGATAAGGATATGCAATTGTCCCAAGACCAGGATTACTTTGTTATCCGCTACGCTGATGTCTTGTTGATGGCGGCAGAACTCGGTTCCGCAAATGCGCAGAAATACTTTGATGAGGTACGAAAAAGAGCCTATAAGACCAATTTTGTCTCCTTATCAGTTTCAAAAAATAATATTCTGAAGGAAAGAAAGTTTGAATTTGCGTTTGAAGGTGTCCGCTATTGGGATGTATTGCGGCAGGGGCTAAACAATGCTGCTGCTACACTGGAAACAACAGAAGATGTCCTCAGCGGTTCAGTACCGGAGAAGGTCACCGTAACTAAAGAGCGTTTTCTGACAACGAAAGGATTTATGCAGATTCCAAACAAGCAGATTACTCTTTCCAATGGCGTACTGAAACAAAATGCCGGCTGGAACTAGACAAAATCTTAGTAGAATTTGGTACCCGTTGAATTATAACTAGACAAACATGAAAAAGATATTCACATATGCCATCTGCTTCTTTGTAGCGATGGTACTTTTTGGAGCCTGTTCTCCGGAGAATTATACACTGGGGGACATCGATGTCACATCGGCACAGTTGGAGAAGGGAAAAGCCTTTACTGTTGAACATGATGCCAATAATCCCAATATAGTGTATTTGACAAGCTTGATGGATGCCAGATACACCGCTTTGTGGGAGCATCCGCAGGGACGGAGTCAGGAAAAAAAGGTTATCCTGAAAATGCCCTTCCCGGGCGAGTACACGGTCAAATTTGGTGTTGAGACCCGTGGCGGGATTGTCTACGGTGAACCTGTAACATTTAAAATCGATCAGATGTATGCCGAATTTATCAGTGACGAGACCTGGACCTTATTGACGGGCGGGGCCGGGGAAGAGAAAACCTGGTACCTCGATCTAGATGCTGACGGTATCTCTCGTTACTTTAAAGGTCCGCTGTACTTTTACGGCACCGGTGACTGGTGGGGTAGCATCAACGAAACAGCTGCGCCTCTTAACAGCGATAGTTGGAGCTGGGAACCCGACTGGAAAGGCAATAGTTGGCTGATGCCTGCAGGCGATTATGGGAGTATGACCTTTGACCTGAAAGGTGGAGCAAACATCAATGTGAATCATGCCATGTTGGGTAAAGTACAGAAGGGGACTTTTAATATCGATACTGAAAAGAAAACCATCCGTATGACGGGGGCTTCGCCTTTACATGGAAAACCACAAGATGGGATCGTAGTCGACTGGGGTGATGTCCGTATTATGTCGTTGACCGAGAATACCATGCAATTAGCGGTATTGCGAGATCCGGTGCTTTCGAATGATGGAGCGGCCATGCTGACCTTTAATTTTATTAGCAAGGCCTTCAAGGAGAGTCTGACCGAAAATAGGTCGAATACCAAAATGAACAAATAAATGTATGTTGAAGCAATTATTTGACATGGGGTATAGCAGATTAATAGGTATATTGTTGCTATTATTGACGCTCACGGGCTCCGTGATTGGACAGTCCAGAAAGGTTATTGATTTTAATGGGGGCTGGTGGTTTAAACTGGATAGCAACCAGCAATATAGCGATGGACGAAAAGGAGAAAGCTGGCGAAAGCTCGATCTGCCGCACGACTGGAGCATCGAAATGCCTTTTAGAGAAAACAGTCCCGCAGGCAGCGGGGCTGCTTACCTCGATGGTGGCGTAGGCTGGTATCAAAAATCTTTTAAGCTGCCTAGCGCGGAGCGGGGCCAGCGGATATTTGTCGCATTTGAAGGTATATACGAAAACAGCGAAGTCTGGATTAACGGGCATTTCTTAGGGAAACGGCCCAATGGTTATATCGGATTCGAATACGAGCTTTCCCCTTATTTATACTGGGATGGTAGGGACAACCTGCTTTCAGTAAAAGTAAACAATAAGAATCAGCCCAATTCGCGTTTCTATTCGGGTTCGGGTATCTATCGGGATGTCAAATTAATCAGCCGGAATCCAGTCAGTATAGGAACGAACAGCACCTTCATAAGGGCTGAGCAGCTCAGCGAGAAACGTGCTGTCGTGGATCTTTCCCTGGAAATTGAGCACAGCCGTAAAGAATCAAAAAAGATGACGCTGCTGACGGAGGTCCTTTCCGCTCAAGGTGCTGTTATCGCAAGCAAACGTACATCTTTGAACGCCGTCAAAGCAGGTCTACATCCCATCGCTCAGCAGATTGTTCTCGAAAATCCCGTCTTATGGGATATTGAAAAGCCCTATCAATATACAGCAAAAATGCAGCTCATTGTGGATGGTGAGGTGCTGGATGAACAGCATACCAAATTTGGCTTACGCCATTTTAGATTCGATCAGCAGCAGGGCTTTATACTGAATGGAAGACAGCTTAAAATCCGAGGGGTCTGTTTACATAGTGACCTCGGCGCACTAGGCATGGCATTTAATCGGTCTGCAGCATTACGTCAGCTCCGCATGATGAAAGCAATGGGGGTGAATGGGATACGAACATCACACAATCCCTCGGCCCCAGCATTTTTGGACCTTTGCGATAGCTTGGGTTTCGTCGTGATGAGTGAAACATTCGATGTTTGGAAAGGTCGTAAAAATGCCTATGACTATCATTTATACTGGGACCAATGGTACAAGCGAGACTTCTCGGATCATGTCAAACGGGACCGGAATCATCCGTCGCTGTTTATCTGGTGTCTGGGCAATGAAGCACAGGAGCAGTGGCATTCCAAAGCTGATGGTACAGCTATTCCAATATCGTTAGCCGCAATCGTCGATAGCCTGGATGGCACACGCCCGACCACCATTGCCAATAATGAGCTCTCCAAAGCCAATCCCGTACTCATGAGTACGGCGGTGGATTTAGTTGGCTATAATTACAACCATCACAAATGGGCAAGCTTCCCACAGGATCATCCGGGAAAGAAGTTTATTGTAACAGAAAGTACTTCGGCATTGGAAAGCAGCGGGAAATATGATTTGGTTCCTTACGATTCCATTCGTATGTGGCCTGAAAGATGGGATATTCCTTTTGATGGGGGCAACAGTGACAGGAGCATATCAGCTTACGACAATGTATTCACGCCTTGGGGATCAAGCCATCAGACGAGTTTGCGGCTAATGGAGAAGTACAGCCATATTGCAGGCATGTATGTGTGGACGGGTTTTGATTATCTCGGTGAACCCACACCATACACTTGGCCAGCGCGAAGTTCGTACTTTGGTATTGTGGATCTAGCTGGATTTCCGAAGGATGTTTACTACCTGTATCAAAGTGTGTGGACAGAAAAACCGGTTTTACATGTATTACCACATTGGAACTGGAAAAAAGGCGACCGAGTTGACGTGGTGGTCTATTTTAATCAGGCTGATCGGGTAGAGCTTTATCTAAACGACAGAAAAATACGAGAACAGTCCAAAGATCCAGATCGGTACGACCTTGTATTTAAAGGAGTGGAATTTGAGCCTGGTAAGCTCGAAGCGGTATCGTACCTTGGAAACAAGAAGGTACTCAGCAAGGCAGTACATACTGCGGAGAGCGCATATCGAATCAAACTAATGGCAGAAAATTCGATCGCAAAAAACGGCAGCGATGAACTATTCTTTGTGCAGGCCTTCATTGTTGATCAATATGATACTATTGTTCCGGATGCAGCTGATGAAATAGAATTTATGACAGATTCTGCCAACACAACGGTTATTGTCACTGATAATGGTAATACAGCCGACTTAACTAGTTTTCAATCAACAGCCCGAAGGGCATTCAACGGCAAAGCTTTGGTGATGATAAAAAGCAAAGAAAAAGGTAAAATCATCCTTCGAGCCAAAAGCAAGGGGCTTTTGGCTGATGAAGTAGTGTTGATGAGTGAGTGAATTATAATTCAACTTAACAGCAACAACTATTAACGCACTGTCTGCATAAATCATACTTTCAGTGCGTTAAATTACGTCCATAAAGGTCCTGGAGCGACAGCATTTACGCGAATACTTTTAATCTGCTCTAGAAGCATTTGTGGGAGATTCGGAACAGTATGTGGTGTACAGGAGATGCTGTACGCAAAAAGAATTGAGGATATATTTTGTCTATTCCCTGTTAATCATTCTATCAATATTCGCTTTAATGTCATCTAGATCAAAAGGTTTTGCTATAAAGCCATTTGCTCCATTTTCATTGGCTATGGTGGCGCCATCAACACTAGCGGAAAGTACTATAATAGGCAAATCCATTATTTTACCGTTTTTGCGAATCAGGCTTATCACCTGATCGCCAGACAACAAAGGCATCCAAAGGTCAAGCAGGAGCAGATCAGGTGAATGCATTTCTATCTGCTCAATTAACAGGGTACTATTGGCGACAGTGAAGACAACATAACCTTCCAATTCTAAATATAGCTCGAGAACTTCAAGTATTCCCTCGTCATCGTCACAAATCATTATTCGTTTAGCTTCCATGTATTTTTTGTTTTTGCATAATAGGTAATGTAAAATTAAAAGTAGCACCCTCATCAACCGACCTTTCCATCCATAATGTACCTTAATGATTCATAATGATTTCTTTGGATGTATAGAACCCAATACCTAAGCCTGGGAATTTCTTTTGTGTAAGTTGAAGGTGTTGCTTTAATTGCTTTACATTCGCGTTGTCTTTTATAATATTAGGGCGATAAACGACCTTATAGCAGGCTATAATAGCATAGTATCTACAAGGCAATTATACTTATCAGAAGAATTACAAATCATATGCCTTTAATACCGCTGACCGTATAAATCACGGGTAATTCAAGTAGTTTAACTCTTAAGAACCGCGGTAGGAAACTTTTTTAAATGGATTTAATTCAACAGAATCTGAGCGACATGGATACATGTTTAATTAAGGATACTGGAGATATTTCATTTAACTCCTTTTGTGCGCATTGGAATACAATATATTGCTGTAGATGCGGTAATAAATAAATCAGTCCTATCTTTTCCTCCAAAACACACGTTCGATGTCCAAGGTTCATTTATCTCAATATGTCCGATCAATTCACCTTTCGGGCTATAGATAGAAACACCTCTTCCAGTAAGGTAAATATTTCCTTGGCTGTCTAGGGTAAGTCCGTCAGAACCTTGCTCAATGACCGCTGTCTGACTACTTAATTTACCTTTAGACTCAATGACATATCTATACGTTTTATTCCGTTCAATGTCTGCTACATACAAATATCTTCCATCAGGCGAACCTACTATTCCGTTGGGCTTAGTGAGATCATCAGCCACCACAATTGGCTTCTTTCCTTTTCCGAAAGGAAGGTAGTATACTTTTTGCCCCGCTATCTCGGGTTTCTTTCTATCCCAATAATCACGCTGATAATAGGGGTCTGTAAAGTAAATGCCTCCTTTTTCATCCACCCATAGGTCATTTGGACCATTCAATTTTCTTCCATCTACAGCTGATAGCAGGACCGTAACCTTACCATCCATGTTGATTGACCAAATTTCGTTTTTCTCATCCGAACATGAAAGCAGTTGATTCAGATGATTAAAGTAAAGTCCATTTGCACGGCCTGAAGAATCTTTAAACAACGAAAGATCACCATTTGTGCTGTATTTCCAGATTTTGTTATTTGGCTGGTCAGTAAAATAAATATTCCCCTCCCGATCCACGGCAGGACCTTCTGTAAATGTAAACTCCCGAGATATTAATTTCAAGCTGTCTTGATTAAATAACTGCGCTCTTGTGTTTATTCCCCCTACCATGAAAAGGATGAATAAGAACGTATGAGAGTACCTGCAATAACTAACTGAATGTCCCATAGTAAAGTTTATAATTTCAAATTATTATCATCAATTAGCGTTCTACCATTAACGTGAAATGTCCTATTAATATACTTGCTAAAGAATCCATATCTTGATGTGGTCGAATGATCAGATACAATATAGCTTTTATTCTTTAAATTTATTGGTAAAAGTGTCTCTTTAGCAGCGATATGAAAAACCTTTTTGAATAAAGTAACGATTTTTATTTATATGGTTAAATATAACCATTGACTGAAGTATAACATCGCTGGTAACTTTGGGAGTTGTATAGATGTTCTATTTACTATTTAAAGTGTTAAGATCCAAATTAGCAGTGCCAAATATGACTATTCCATTTAGTATTGTTTTGTTAAGTCTTTTTATGATGATTTATCATACGCCTATTACAAACGTAGGAGAGCGGCAAGTTACTTATACTGATCATTCTCGAGAGCGACCTTTGAAATCCCAAATTTGGTATCCAACAACGGGTACGAATTTTAAAAATACGCAACAACCATTCGTTTTACCACCGACAGTAAAAGATGCAGAATTTATACAAAAAAAATATCCATTGGTTGTCCTTTCTCATGGGACAGGAGGCAATCGATATAGCTTATCATGGTTGGCGATTGAATTAGCTAAAGACGGATATGTTGTGATAGCTCCGGATCATTGGGGAAATACTCTCGATAATAAAATTCCTGAAAACTTTGTACGTTATTGGGATAGGCCGCTGGATATGAGTTTTCTAATTTCATCATTGCTTGATGATCCTGTTTATAATAGTTACATAGACAGTAGTAAAATAGCGGGAATCGGATTTTCGTTAGGTGGATACACCACTTTAGCACTTGCTGGAGTTAAAATAGATTGTGATAAACTCAAGATAAATGCATCGATAGCCAAAAATCGCAACCAATTTGTTGTTCCTGAACTGGGTGATCTTCAAGAACTCATACAAAAAATCCCATGCAACCAAGTGCCAGAAAATTTAAAAGATAGTCGATTTAAAGTCAACATAGCTTTATCTCCGGCTTTGGGACTGGGACTTTCGGAAGAAAAACAAAGCACAAAATCTTCGGTTTTGATCATCGGTGCCGCAGATGATTCCATTGCTCCGCTGGCATCGAATGCGCTTAAATATAGTGAAGTAATAAAAGGCTCAAAATATAGCGTACTTCCAGTTAAAACGGGGCATTATGTTTTTTTAAATGAAGGAAAATCATTTTTAGTTAATGAAGAACCGACTTTTTACAACGATCATGAAACTATTGACAGAAAATCGGTACATCGTCAAGTGGCTTCAGAAATAAAAAATTTCCTTAGAGAGCATCTGAAGTAATTGACCACTGATTTGTTAATATTAAGCTCAAATGCTTATCAGAGAATTTATTAAGGGTAGAATTTATGTTGAATTTTAAAATATATCAATTGCTTGCAACCTTTTTAATGAGGCGAATTATTTTTTAAATGTAATTTCATCGCATATCATCGGGTTAGCATACCACGGTCTAAAGTATTTGAAAAGTAACATGGTCGTAATTCAATTAGTCAAAAAATAAATTTATTAGTTTCTGTATTAATAAGTTAATTGATACAGGATTGTTACAAATAAAGTTTTTTCTTAATTTTGGCATTTTAGTATTTATAATTTATTCAATTTATGCTTTTCATTTATACGCGTTACGAGTACGTTCTAGGGAGTAAAAATATCTTGGCAACATTAAAAAATGAGGCCGTACCCCAGAACTTTAATCTTAGTATCATCACACCTGCAACCAAATTTTTAGGATTCCCAGTTGGTGGAGGTTTAGTAAAAATGTCTCGTTTAGTGAATCAAAACGGACAGGTCATCCACGCTAGAAATTATTCACCTGAAATAAAAGAAGAGGTTAAAAAATTTAAAAAGACGCTTAAAATTCCCTATTTCAAACTATGGAAAGGGTACTTGATGATAGCCTCAATAGCAATTGTCGGCTCTATTATTTACGGTATAAAACTAAATTTGGATGGCAAAAAATATCGTAATGAAAAGGATAATCTTGTGAAATCGGCTCGACAATTACACGCGGGTCAACTTTATGGAGCAAGTTTTTTTACTGACGCTGAAGGAAATAATATCGAAGGTTTGCCTGTCGGTTGGGTTAAAATTCTAAAGATAGAAGGAGATACAATTTTCGTCCAACGGTCAAAAAAAATGACAGATCGCGCGATGTTTGAAATGAAAGATTTGCAATCAATCAAGCCAACAACAGATGAAGACTGGAATAACCATATCGAAAAGATGAATTATCCACTATTTAAAGAAGCTTCCCTCAATAAAGATTTATCAAGAATAGATCTGTCATATATTGGTGCAGACCATGATAAATATTCTGGCGTCATCATGTCTTTCAAGGGTGTTGAGTAGTTACTTTTATTAAACTAATCATATGGAAAATGGGAGAGAAGTTTACCAAATTCGACGGGGTGGAAAACGAAAATAAGCAGGAAACACAACACAGTATATTATTTCAAAAAAGTGGTCGATTTTTAATTGTGTTGCCTTTTTTAATCCCCTTATTTTTTATCGGAAAAACTTTTGGTTGGTGGCAAAAGGAATTTGTTGCCAGAGGTTATATTATTGGGATTTCATCAAATGGTAAAATCTATGAGCTCGGCAATGGTGGTGTTTTTGCGTTCAGTAAACGTTTCGTTAGGGATAAGAAAGTGTTTTTGAAGGCAGGATCAGGCACGGTATGTTTTATTTCTGCACTAGCGGAGCAACACTATCAACTCAATTCTGAAAAACCGAGCAATCCATTTTTCCAGGGGAGCGTCACCTTTATCAATTACGACAAATCGAAGATTTACTGTCGGGAGGAGAGAAAATACATTGACGCTAGTTCATACTATACCGTAAATAGTGCGTTTGATCGCAATGGCCAACTTTTGTTAGCTTACAGTACTGACGACGAAGCTCCAAAATCCTTAAGGCAGCCCCAATTTATAAAAACAATCATTAATCAAGGCATGTCTCGGCGCTCGGGAGGAAGTGTAAGTGATGTTGAAGATCCTTATATTGATGTATCAGCGATCTTTGAGCAATTTTTTCATAGAAAATTGAATTATTCGGTTGACGAGGAAAAGAAAATCATACGTTTAATCTTATAATTATCAATGGAGATCTTGTACGTGCACTATGAAAAAACTAAACTTAAATTTTTTTATAGACTTTGTAGTTATGGATGATCGCCCACCGTTTTTGGATGTCAAGTTCATGTGCAACACAAGCTTTTTAGCCAACTAGGGTAGGCGCTTTTCCAAATTTTTTCTTAAAGGCAGTAGAAAAATGGGAGAGGCTCTCGAAGCCAAGATCTAAATAGATAGTTGAGGGCTTTTTTTTCTTTTTTTCAATTAAATACCATGCTTCGTTTAATCTTTTATCCTGTAGCCACTTTCGTGGCGGCATACCAAAAGCCCTCTGAAAGTCTCTTTTATACCCTGAAAGGCTTCTTCCTGTAAGTTGTGCAAATTTCTCGATGGGAACGTTAAAATGAAAATTGTGGAGCATAAATTTTTCAAGGTCTATTTTATAATTTTCCGAAAAATCAAAGAAAAAGTTACGTAGTGCTGGCACTGCAATCAGTATCAATTTGAGTCCTTCTTTGACTTTTAAAAGTCCCATTTCATCAGTCATTTCACGTCCAGCGCTTCGAGCATAGGGTATAATCGATTGAAAATAGCCTGTGAGATATATATTATTGGGGAGACATAGATTCAGCGGTCCGCTGTATTTACCGCTAACTTCCAATTTTTCCTCCAGCGCGATCTGACGCATTAGATTTTCTTGCAGGGATATAACAATTGTTTCATAATGGCCTTTTGTTTCAGGTGTTTTGGTTAACGTTCCAAGTTGATTTTTATGAATTAGCAATACTTCTCCAGCAGTTATGTTTATATTCTGTTGAGTAGTTTCGAGAAGCATGTGACCTGATACCTGCAATATTAGGGTATGGTGATTCCAAAAGCATGCTTTCTCTTTTCGCTCCGAAGAAAGGTAAGAATAGAATATAACGCCGGGAAGTATTTCTGCTGGACTCTCCATTTATCTTTGTAAGTATGTACTGCCTTTGATTGCACCTATTGCAAATGTACTGTTTAAAAGGCTCATCTCCTGGGGTGTAAATACGATTTTCATAGCAGCAATATTTTCAGGTAGTCTTGATCTGCGGCTCATACTCACCAATGGCATGATATTGTCGCTTTGTTCTTTAACCCATGCGATTGCAAGCTGCGCAGGTGTGACATTTTTAAGATGCGCAATTTCTTTTAATATGTCGACTTTTTCAAGATTATGGATTAGGTTATTGCTCTGAAAACGGGAAAAATGGGTTCGATAGTCATCCATAGGAACTGACGCTTTTAGCTGACCACTTAGCAGACCTTCGGCAGTATTAGCGAAGGCCACTACACTAATTCCTAACGCTTCAGCCACCGGCAAAAGATCCTTTTCGATCTGACGGTCGGCCAAAGAATAGGCGATTTCAAGTGCACTGATGGGGTAAACATTATTTGCTCTACGAAGTTGATCAGCGGTAATTTCTGATACGCCGATATGGTGTACTTTACCTTCTTTAATCAGGTCGGCTATTGTACCAATAATGTCTTCTATCGGCACGCTGCCATCCATTCTGCTGGGCTGGTATAGGTCGATGGCTTCAATGCCCAGACGTGTCAAGGAGTAATTGATAAAGTTTTTAATGGCTACAGGGCGGAGATCCAAGCCGATCCATTGTCCATTATGGAAGATCGCGCCAAATTTGACACTGATGAAAGCATCATCCCTTCTTTCTCTAATTGCTTTACCAATAAGCATCTCGTTGTGCCCTGCGCCATAAAAATCTCCGGTATTCAGGAAGTTGATCCCCATGTCCAACGCCTGATGGATGGTAGCGATGCTCTCCTTTTCATCGGGCGTAGCGCCGCCCCATATTGATGACATCCGCATACAACCCAAGCCGAGTTTTGAAACCGCAGGCCCGTTTTTGCCCAGTTGAATTCTTGTAATTTCTGACATTTGATTGATTTTAATGTAATAAGACAAAAGTCTTTATTTTTTAACATAATCACTTTCTTCCACGGTTCAATTTACTTGTCTGTAGGGTTCTGATATGATTTTAAAATTATTAAATAATAATTACTCAACATTTATATATTTTTTGAGTACTTCAAAAAGGTCAGCCTGTCGTATAGGTTTGGCAAGAAGGTCATTCATTCCGCATTCAAGGCAATTTTCTCTTTCTCCATGTACATTTCCAGCAGTTAGGCCTATGATAGGTACATCTTGATAACCTGGCAACATTCTAATATATCGGGTTGCATCAATACCACTCATTATTGGCATCTGTACATCAATAATAATAACAGAGAATTGCTTCTTCTTACATTCTTCCAATGCCTGCAAACCATTGACAGCTTCTGTTAGTTGCACAGTAGGGGCAAAGGATCTGATTATCTTATTATTCAGGGCCATATTCACAGGATTGTCATCAACCAATAGTACGTCCGATGATAGAACAAATAACGGTGAATGTCCTCCAATATGGTCCAGGATGTTTTCTGTTGCATTACTTTTGTCAATGTTTTTAAGTATTTGGTATAATTCATCGGATTTTATAGGCTTCATCAATAGATACATATTTTCAGTATTTTTACGGGATGTATACGTATCCAGTTCCTCTGAAGAAGCAGAGAGTAGTATAAATGGGGTAGTCTCTTTGTGCTGATTTAACAATCCTTTTATTTTATCGATTGTTTCCAATCCCGACATAATAGGCATATGATTATCCATCAGGATCACGTCGAACCGTTCACCTCTCAACATGAGATCTAACGCTTCCATTCTATTAGAAGCCAAGGTAACCTTGATATCTTTATAGGCAAGCATGTGTTCTAGAATGATTCTGTTGGACTCATTATCATCGACGATTAGAGCCGTTTTGATAGCTATCTCATCCTCATCTCGCCATTCGGGGATTTCATAGGGGACCTTGATATCGAAGAAAAACACTGAACCGTTTCCCATTTGGCTAATTAGGGATAAATGACTTCCCATATATCCCAAAATATTGTTCGAGATGGTTAGCCCGAGCCCCGTGCCTCCATATCTTTTGCTAATAGAACTGTTTTCTTGGGTAAAAGCATCAAAAATATATTTCTGTTTCTCAGCAGGAATTCCAATTCCGGTATCTCTTACTGAAAAGCGTAAAGTGATGGTATTATTGTCTATACGTAATTTCTCTACCTTTAATTCAATCTCTCCCTGTTCTGTAAATTTAACGGAATTACCCAAAAGGTTGATTAAGATTTGCTTTAACCTTGCTTCATCAATGGATAGCATTTTTGGCAATTCCGGTTCTACATTCAGCAAGAGTTCGATATTTTTTTTCCGGGATTGATAAAGAATAACATTTATAACTTGGCTTAGCATATCATAAATATTGCTTTTTTCGATTGAGAGCTCCATTTTTCCGGATTCTATTTTAGAAAAATCCAATATATCATTGATAATTCCAAGCAGGTTTTCACCGGACTCGTTGATATAATTCAGATATTGCATCTGTGTTTCATTCAGTGGTGTTCTCAAGAGAAGGTCAGAAAAACCAATAACCCCATTCAAAGGGGTACGAATTTCATGACTCATGTTGGCTAGAAATTCAGATTTTGCCTTGCTGGCAAGATCTGCGGCTTCTTTCGCATTTTTTAGCTCTTCATTAATTTTCACGGCATTAGTAATATTCTGTATGGAAATAATTACGCCGCCTACTTCGTCCTTTGTAAGATATCAAGGCCCCACTTTAAGGTCGTAATGCTGCATTTCTTCCTTTCCCTTCACCTTTAATTTAAAATTTCCATCGGTGTAAGTTTGTCCTAACAATGCATTCCTGTAGATTTCCTTTCTTTCTCCAGGAATATCCGGAGATGTGCTGAAGAGATTTTTACCGATAAGATCCACATCATGAATATCAAATTCCTCTTTCCATTTGCTACTTACAGCAACATAGTTAAGGACTTTGTCGAACATCGCTAAAGGAATAGGGACATCAGTGGCAAAAGATTGCATCATCGCCTCTTTCCGCGTGATTTCCAGAAACATTTTTTTAAAGGTATCGATGTCCTGGATAATTCCATAAACTCTGTTGCAGATTTCATCTTCAAATTCAGGAATACCCTTTACTCTCACCCAGATTGTAATGCCGTCATTACGCAAAAGCTGAAGTTCTTCATCAAAAGAAATTCCTTGTTGTACAGCCCTGTCAAAGAGATATCTTATTCGTTTTTCATTTTCTCCTTCATAAAATCCAAGAGCATTCTCAAAAGTTGGTTGGAAATTGCTTTTGATTTTGTGAATTTCCCTCGTGCTTTGAGACCAGAAGAGCTTACCAGTTTTCATATTAGCCTCCCAGCCGCCAACTTGTGCAACCGCACTTGTTTCCTCGAGCATTTCCTTGGTACGAAAAAGATCCTTTTCGAGCTTATCTCTGCGTAAAATGTCGGATTTTAATTGTATATAAACGAAGATAGTAACACCAATGGCTGCAACTGCAGAAAAGAGGATAAATAGAACAGTCCATCTAGAAGACGTATTCAGATCTTCATTTTTTATAGCGAGCTGAATTTCCTCATATTTGACAAATTCGTTAACGAGCATACGACATTTATCCATTGTCCTCTTATTTTGTATCAGTTCTTCTGAGGTCATTAATACCCCCTTTTTACGATTTTCAATCAGTAAGACATAACCTTTCATCATTGCTTCTGAAGTCTGTAGCAGATCACTTAAGGTATTCATTTGTTGTTTATCTTTGAGATGAAATCTACCTTTTTGAGCAACGAGCAGCGGATACTCCTTTCTGCTTTTGTTAAAAGGTTCCAGAAAATTTTCCCTACCGGTAAGCTGATATCCCCGATTGCCTGTCTCAGCATCTAAGAGTATGTTTAGAAGATCTTTTATCAAACTGATAGATTCCTTACTTTTTAAGAAGCTTTCTCTATTCTCCATCTGGTTTCGTATGCTGATATAGGATGCTACGGAACTCGCAATCAGCAGTATCAAGGAGAGCACTACACCTATCTGAAGATTTCTAATAATTTTTTTCGGCATTGTATGGTTGTTTACAGTTAAGATACTAAAAAAGTGGAACATTATATACTCAGGTACAAACGTACTTTAAACTATCAAATATGCACAGCGATTTATAATAATCTCTAATAAAAAAACTGTAAACTAAGTTGCGGGTGTTATATTCATATCATTAAAAGCCATCGAAGCTGTATATTCCAAATATTTTGTCCTATCAAATCTATCCATATTGTTTAATGGGCCTATAAATGCACTTTGAATGGAAGACACGCCACAATATCTCAATATGCCTTTTTCCAATTGAACGAGCCCACAAGAATGATAAATTTCTTGATAAGTATCCAAAGATAAATCGCCTGATGTGGTAATAATTCTTGCTGTTTTTGAACGTAGCAGCCCCGTACTAATCCCATTTTTATCACTTTTAAAAGCTAATCCTGGTAGAAATAAACGATCGATAAAGCCTTTCATAATTGCAGGCATACCCACCCACCACAGCGGATGTATCCAAACCTGGTGTTGGCTCCATTGTATATCTTCCAATGCTTTTACCAAATCTGGTTCAAGATCCATCCTTTGTCGATAACCAAACTGGAGATTGGGGTTAAAATTTAATGCTCCTATGGCTACATAACGTATATCAGCGCCATTTGCTAAGGAAGATTTAATATATGACTGTGCTAATGCTTCGTTGAAACTTTCGTTATCGGGATGTCCGTTGATGACTACTATTTTTTTCATTTCTTTTGACTTAAAATGCTGTTGGATAACTTGGCTGGCTGGTTGTAAAATGGCTTAACGTTTTATAAAGTGACTACTATTTTTCCGACTGTACGGCCGGTTTCGATGTGTAGATGTGCCTTTGCCATCTCGTCGAAATTGTACACATGAGAAATATGAGGTTTCAGAATACCTCTTTCTAATAGTGATGCAATTCGCTGCATATCAACACCGCTAGAATAAACGGACATGAAATAGCAGGCATGTAACTGCTTTTGTTGCGCTTTAAGCTCGTCGTCTTTAGTGTGGCCAGACGGTAATGCCACTATAGTTCCAAACTGTTTTAATACACTTACGGACTTTTGGAAATTATCGCCTCCAATGGATTCTAGTACAAAATCTATGTCATGAAGTACATCTTCAAAATTTGTCGTTTTATAATTAATGTGTTTATCTGCACCCAAGCTGAGGACGAAATCTCGATTCGAATTAGATGATGTTGCAACCACATAAGCACCAATATGTTTTGCAATCTGTATAGCAAAATGTCCTACGCCTCCTGAAGCTCCGTGAATAAGAACTTGATCTTGCGGTCTCAATTTTCCATAACTGTCAAATGCCTGCCATGCAGTTAAGGCCGATAGGGTACTGGCCGCGGCTTCGATATGGCTAATGCTATGCGGTTTCAAAGCAAGATGCTCCGCTGGAGCGGAGACGTATTCGGCGTACGCTTTGCCATGACCAACAAAATTGATCATCCCGAAAACTTCATCACCAATTTTGAATTGCTGAACCTGATCCCCTGTTTCTATCACTTCTCCAGATACATCCCAACCCAAAATCAATGGATCATGATGTGCTAAATCTTCTGCTAAAGGTGCTTGCCTGCTACGGACTTTAGCATCAACAGGATTAACACTTATGGCTCTCACCTTTATCAACACTTCATGTGCTTTAACACTTGGCCTTTCCATATTCTTGTAAAAAAGGCCAGTTGTATTTCCGAACTTTTCTAATATTATTGCTTTCATTTTCTTACGATTTATTAGGCAAATATAGACCGATAAAAGTCCCTAAAACAGGTACTTTTACAGTATTTATTGGTATTTTTGCAGTATGCCGAAGGAAAATATTTATCAATCAATAGAAGTTTTTTATGAAAAGGTGGACCACTGCCCATTGCGGGACAGAGAATTTAATTTTTTTGAATTGATTTATGTTATTTCGGGATGTGGAGTTCACGTTGTCAATGGGAACAAGGTCGCTTACCATACGGGTGATATGTTTCTTCTTGCACCGCATGATCGTCACGAGTTTGATTTAGAAAGCGTATGTGAGTTTATGGTTGTGCGTTTTGGGGAAAGCTATATAAAGGAATACCAATGGAAAAGTATTGACCATTTGGAATGTATATTATATTATGCTTCTCATATAGCTGGCTCCGTCCTTGTAAATAGAGAAGATCAGCAAATGGTTTCTTTACTTATGCAGAATTTAAGACAGGCCATAGCCCATCAATCTATGTACAACGAGGATCTTATCCGTCATTTGGTCAATGCTGTAATTGTCATTGCAGGAAGAAATATTGCTGTGATGAAGCCTAATGGCATCTCCTCTAAATCAGACGGTCGAATATTGCAGATACTGGATTATATACAGGAAAATATTCGAGAGCCAGAATTACTGAAAATTTCAGCAATTGCTAATCAGTTCGGTATATCTCCAACTTACCTCGGTACTTATTTTCGAAGACAGTGCAACGAAACCATCCAAAGTTATATATCCTCCTATCGTATTCGTTTGATAGAACATAGATTACGGTTTAGTGACAAAAGGGTTCATGAATTAGCCGATGAATTTGGGTTTGCAGATGAAAGCCATATCAATAAGTTCTTCAAAAGGCATAAAGGGTTGAGTTTAAAAGGTTATCGCAATACTGTACACTTAAATATGGGAGAAGACTCCTAAAACAAATGCAGGCGCAGCTATGCCATTTTTTTTCAGATGATAGAGTATACCGTTATTGTCACAAATAAGTGTATGCATGTAGGAAAGAAAGGCTGACGCATTAATTTAACTCATGGCATCCACTACAATTTTACTATCCACAAATTGTTCAAAGCGTACAATTTTGCCTTCTTCCAATTCCCACACATGGACAACTCTTGCGGCCATTGCTTTTAATGTAATCTTATAAGTACCTGTGTATGTGCCAATAACGGCGATATGACTATCACTTACGATATATTTCTCGGGCGTAAACTTATAATCTATCCATTCTGTTGCTAATCGATAGAAAACATTTTTCGAAATTTCCGCTATTCCAATATAAGTTCCGGCGTAAGGAAAACCCGCAGCTTCTGTCCATTCAGCGTTTGGCGCTAAATGAGTTTCCAGGTTCTTTCCTTTTTTTCTGATTTTACTCACAAACTCATGACTAATTCCTAGATACGCTGCAATTTGTAAGTTAGTAAGACGTTGTGAAAGTTTAGGATATTTTTCGATAAAATCAAGATATCGCTGATCTGCCGTTTTACTTAGATTATCTATCATCCGACGTTGTAATGCAACATGTGTCTTTTGTGTCATGATCCGAAAAAGTTTTTCAACAGCAGGTATAGCTTCATAGGCTAATTCCTTATTTCTTTTGGAAATTATCAATAGCTCACTATCTTCCAAAGCTTCTATACATAGCTGCGACGGTGTCTGGTTTGTAAAACTATCAATATCGGTTAGCCACCAACTTTCAACCGCGAAATATAACACCTTATCAAATCCATTAGCATCAATATGGTATACGCGAAGAAGCCCTTTAATGACAAAAGCTTCAAATTTACAAACGTCGCCTTCGTACAATAAGAATTCCTTCTTTTTGATGCTTTTTTGAGCAAATAGTTCACAAAACTGCGCTAGATCCAGTGCGGAGAGATCAATATGATTGGCGATATTTTCTTTCAGTTGTTTTAGCATGCTGTCATCCTATACCTAATTTTAGGAACTAAATTATAATGATCGACCTAAATTAATGATTATAATCTAATTCCTAAGGGTAGTTTGTATTGAATTTGCTCAGCCGTCTGATAGATCATTTTATATCATGAATCGGTAGATTTATTAATGGCAAAAAAGAATATTTCATTTTTTAAAACTTTAAAATACAGGCGACCCCCAACTTATTTGATTGATAGTAGGGTAAAACAAGTGGATTTTTTTCCCTTTTGCTCGAAAATAATTCAGACAGTTTTGGAAATGACCAATAGGCAAGCTCTGTTGACAAAATTCCAATGCCTGCTCCTGCAACCACATCGCCTACCCAATGCTTATCATTGAACGTTCTATATGTTCCAGTGAATATGGCAAAAGGATAACCGAGTAAACTGAGCCACAAATTATGCGCACGATATTCACGGAACATAAAATGAGCTGTTGCAAAAGCTGTAGCTGTATGGCCCGAAGGAAAAGATAAATTATTTGAACCATCGGGTCGCTCTTCGCTGACTAGGTGTTTTGTAGGCGTCACGATCGCTGTGGAAATTAGCAAAGTGGTGGCCAAAATTAGATTACGATCTCTAAAGCCATGTATTCCTTTTATACCAATAGCATTTAAGCCATAAACTAAAGCTCCAGGCACAAATTGCGTGTAATTATCAAAATTAATATGCGATAGACTGTGCTCTCCAATTTCAAAACGCGTTGAACTGTTGATTTCTTTTATTCTTGGGTTAGTAAGACTGAGAATACCGTATCCAATGCATAGGGATGGTATGATCATCGTTTTATAATTTGGCTTATACATTTTATCCAAAGAATCTAAGTTATTCGACTCGTTCCCAAACAGTGTATCACGACTTGAACAATGATGCATTCCAGACGCTAAATTAGCGAAGAGCAAACATACCATCGTGGTTAAGATTATGGTCTTCATTTATTTAAATCTTAGATTTAATGAAATAATATCGGACTTCATGCCCACTGACTTGGAGTAATGTCCGTACCGTAGTTCCAACAGATCCAATTTACGGATACCGAACAGTCCATTTGGAAGATTGAAACGGACACCGGCACCATAGAAATTGCTGGTGAATTGCGATAAATCATAGTTACTGGTGTAGTAATCGTCCAATCCGGTGTGTTGCTGATAAGCTGCAAAATATTTAGCGGCAGTCTGACGGTAATACCGATAAAAAGGACTTAGCGAAACAAATGGTGAAAGCTTTATCGGCATTTCTAGACTTGCTGTGCTGGACTTTATTCCCCAGTCGTCTGTGTAATAACGATAATAGGCGCGCATGATGAATTTGTCGCCGAGGAAATAATTTGCCCGTACACCCAATGGAATTTTAAATCTTCTATCGGGTAAGGTTTCTTGATGCACCGTGCCATCTGTAAAATAGACCCTGTGAAAGGGCAAACTCAAAAAACCTGAATGCTGTACGGCATCAGCCAAAAATTCCACCTGAAAATTGCTGTTGATAATCTGTGAATAGCTCAGTGAAAGCGCATAGGTATTTCTGCCGCTTGAACCATAGTTATTATCATGCTCGTTTCCATTCGACCCAAGGTTGTTGTTTAAGCGTAGCTCGATTGGGGTGACCAGCTTTACTTGGTCGAGGTAGGTTTGGAATCGTGCGGTGAATTCGCCCATTCTGTTTTTGGTTTTCTGCGCAAAACCAATATTGGCACCATAGGATTGATAGTCAAATTCTGAAGAAAGGGATATTCCACCCATCAATGTCGATCCCTTTTTTTCATTTTCCCGAGACCAGGAAATTGACGGGTAGATTCGATTGTCGGCATGTGAAGCAGAGGAATTGGCCTTGAGGTCGATCATATCTGAAGATGCCGAAGTGTAATGGTCCAGTCCGATATTGAATGTGAATTTGTTTTTCCGGTGTTTCTTGTCATATTTTAAGAGAACCACCTCGATATTATTGGAGATATCTGTTAATCTTTCTGAACCGATACCGCCTGTTACTGCCGAATTGTTGCCGTCCTGATGATAATAACTTGAGACAAGATTTGCCTCTTCAAAAGTAAGCTTCCTCGATTTTTCCGTGGGTTTGCTTTCCTGTGCTTTTGCGTGCAGCAGGCTCAGGAGGGCCGCAACGCTAAGAAATACTTTTTTCATTTAGTTGTGTGTTAAAAAACAGGAATCATTTTAATTGCAGCCACAGCCGCCGCCAACCTTTCCGGCGTTTGCGCCAGAAGAACCTTCTCTATAAGACTGAAAGCTGAGTTCAGTCTTTTCGACATTGCGGTTTCCCAACCTCATTTCAGCATCGTTGAGTTTATTTTTTTCGTATTCTTTTACTGTACTGCAGGAGGAGGACAGTACCGATAGTACAATCATAGCGAGGCTCCAGTATATCTTATTGCTTTTGTTTTTCATTTGAAGTTGATTTTATGAGATGAATAAATATGGTTGTCATCGTCAATGATGATACATTCTACCTGTTGAATCTGATTGATGAGCTCAATACCATTTTGAACACCCATGATGCTGATCGGCGTTGCAAGGGCATCTGCTATTTCAGCATTCGGGCAGATGATCGTAACACTCTTTATACCGCTTATGGGCATTCCTGTTTTTGGGTTAATGGTATGGGAATACTTTTTACCGTCTATCAGGACGAATTTTTCATAGTTGCCCGATGTTGCAATAGCAGTATCAGTGATGTTCATATAGGAAAAGGGAAGGCCTGCCTGCTCCGGATTGGCAATTCCAATGGTCCATGGCTTTCCATTAGCCTGATTTCCCCAGACGGTAAGGTCACCCGAAGCGTTTACCACACCCGCATCTACGCCCCGCTGCTGTAATATTCGTTTCCCCATTTCGGCCGCGTATCCTTTTCCGATGCCTCCAAAACCGATACGCATGCCCTGCTTTGTTAAAAATACCGTACTTGCCTTTTCATCGAGTACTATATTGTTGTAGTTCACTAAACTCAAATTGCGTTCAACAGTTTCTGCATCAGGAAGACATGGCATACTGCGATCAAAATTCCAAAGGGCCTTATCAATGCTCCCGTAGGAAATATCAAAATAGCCATCCGTCAAGCGGCTAATCCGCAGGCTTCTTTCGATAAGTTGGTAGATTTCCCGGTCAACTTTGACCGGACGGATGCCCGCATGACGGTTGATCAGGTTCGTTTGACTGTCTTCATTGAAAGTGGACAATAATCGCTCTATACGTTGTATTTCTGCAATAGCCGAATCAATATGGGCGTTAGCTTTCACCTCATTTTCATCCACGACTGTTAGCTCAAAATGATTACCCATGAGTTTGAGTCCACGTCGAAATTCTTTTTTCATGGCCGTGTTATTTGTTGGTAAACTGTCCTGATCTCTTCGCAAAAAGCAGAGCGATCTTCCCGAGGTAAGCCGGCCCAGCTCTTTAAAATTTTCCCATTGGCATCCAGTAACAGCGTATAGGGAAATATGCCCGTAGGATTATATTGATCTGCAAGATTCGCATTCTCTTTTTTCAGTTCTTCCGGCAGTTGATTTTTTTTGCTTCTTGGAAAGTCGGCATTAAGAAAGACAATGATCTGTTCGTTTAGAAGTTGTTTGAACTGCTCGGTATCAATGATCTCTTTATGCAGCTTTATACAGGGAATGCACCAGTCCGAACCGGAAAAATTGAGCAGTATAAGTTCATGTTGCGCTAGTGCCTGTTGTTTAGCAACATCCAGTCGATTCTGCGCGTGAGCGGTATAACACAACAGTGTTAGTACCAACGTATTTAATAATGTTTTCATAGTGATTTTATTAATCTTCTCCTTCGGTTGTGTTTTTTAACTGCATTAATAGGGTATAAGCATTTTTACTAACGATTTTTTTACCTTCGAAATCTCGACCGTTTAACACCTTAGCTAGGCCTTTTTGGGGCTCCTCAACGGATATTGCTGTCAGACGATAGTTCCTGTTTCCTTCTGAGACGAATACGTAACTTTTTCCTTCGAAATCTACAATACATTCTTCCGGCAGAGCCTGTCCCAAGCTCGTTGTCGTTTGGATTTCAGCATTCATATATACACCTGGTACCAGCTCCTGATCATAGTTATCCAAATGGCAATGGACATCTGTCATGCCTATAGGATCGACATCTTTGCCGATCAAATGGATTTTTCCAGCATACTTCTTACTGGGACTAGCATTGGTGTAAGCCAATAGTGATTGGCCTGGACGTAATTGTTCAAGATCCTTTTCATAGACTTTCAGATTTAGATGAATGTCCGTCGGATTGATCAATTCAAAGAGGATATCGGAAGGATTTACATATTTCCCGATATTGACATTCACTTTACTTACATAGCCATCGATCGTGCTATAGACTGGAGCGCTTTTACGGATATTTCCTGCAGTAATAGTACTTGGTTGTATATGAATAAGTTCTAGCTGTCTGGCGATTGCATTCATAATTATCTGCTGGCTGTTCATTTCGGCCTGTGCTTGCTGCATTACTTTGTCACTGCTTGCCTGGCTCTGGTTGAGTTCTTTTTGACGTCTGTAGTCGATCTGGGCAAATTGTAATTTCGACTGGGCGGCAAGATAGTCTTGCTGCAGTTGAATAAACTGAGGGTTTTCGACGATAGCAATAATATCGCCTTTTGATACTTTCATACCGGGCAGTAGGTTGGTACTTTTTAAATATCCCCCCAAAGGAATACTTACCGATACCAGGTTCTGAGGCGGGACATCAATTTTTCCATTCAGTTTTAAGATGATGGCTATCGGCTGGTCTGAGAGCGTTACAGTTTCTATTTGGGTATTGTGCAGTTGCGCTTCCGTTAAGGAGACAAGAGTTTCGTCCTTCGACTTGGGTGATGACGGTGAGACATCTCCTTTATTACCCTGGCAAGAGATGACAGTTGTTGTCAACATAAGGACGATGTATTGGACTATCATATTTTTTGTTTTCATTTCTATTGATTTATCATGATGTAATGAAGTTGAATGGCATTTTCATTGAGCTGCCACAATGCATCTGTATAGCTACTTTTCAGCGAGATCGCCTGATTGATTAAAGTGACAAATTCGAGATAGTCAATTGCTCCATTGGAAAACTGCTTCTGTGCTGTTTCAAAAACTATTGTTGCATTTTTGAGTCCCTCGGATTCATATTGATTGACAATAGCAAGACTGGTCTGATAGCGTTGAGAAAATTCTTGGGCTCGTCTTTCAAGCGCAGATTGTGCATTTTGCAATTCATCGCTGGCAATGGCTTCAGCCAGGCGCATCGTTTCGATCCGGGCACGCTGTCCGCTCGAAAATACCGGTATGGAGAGCCCTAACTGCACCGAATGAAATCTTGGACTCGCTTCGTAAATTCTGTTATCAGGCCCTGCACCTTTAAAACTATTCAGATTGTAGCCTAGCAGTAATTGGGGAAGCAGCCTGGATTTTTCCACTGCAGTCGCCTGAGCTGCGATTATCTTTTCTTGTTCCAGTACTTTGAGTAAAGGATGATCGACTACCGATGACTGAACGAAAATAGTCTTTTCCACTTGGATAGGGCTGTAGGCTTCTGGTGTATTTAGCAACCATTGAAATTGGAGGTGAAAGACTTTTAGTTCATCAGCCACCTGTCTCAATTGGATTGTGATTGCTGCCTTTTGATTTGCCGCTGTTGCGCTTTCTAAGGCATTACTTTCTCCTGCTTTTTTACGTAGTATAGTTTTGTCAAGGAAGCCGCTATAAAGGGACAATGCCTCGTTTAAAAGTATTTCCTTTTGCTGCCAATACAAGATGTTATAGTAGGTTAGACTGACAGCCTTTTTCAGCTCAAACTCTTTGAGAGTGACATTGAGCTGGCTTTTTTTCCATTCTTCGGTATAGCGTGCGCGTTGCCTTCTGTAGACAGCAGGAAATCCAAAACGTTGACTGACACTGATTTTTGTATCTTGATAGGCGCTATTGATCTGCCCGTAATCCAAGCTTAGGTCCGTTTGAGGAACATCAGCAGTGGATGTCGCTATCATTGCCTTTGCATAGGCTACACGCAGTTTTTCAATTTTTATGTTTCGGTTGTTTTGGAGCGCAAGTTCAATAGACTGATCTAAAGTGATCTTGGTCTGTGCTGTGGATTTTTCTGTTGCAAAAACAACAAAGGCTATCACAAGCGGTACAATTTGCTTTCCTTTTAATTTACGCGTTTTAAATCCGCGTTCCATCGTTACGAAAAGCAGTGGAAGCACAAATAAAGTTAATAGTGTCGCAATAAGGAGACCACTGATAACCACAGTTGCTAAAGGGCGTTGTACTTCAGCTCCAGCTCCGTTGCTCAGCGCCATTGGAATAAATCCCAGTGAGGCCACCGATGCGGTCATTAAAACAGGACGTAACCGATTTTCTCCACCATCAACGACAATACGCACAATATTACGGATGCCGCTTTTTCGAAGTCGGTTAAATTCAGATATCAATACGATTCCATTGAGCACAGCGACCCCAAAAAGCGCAATAAATCCAACTCCGGCACTAATGCTAAAAGGCATTCCCCGCAGCGCCAGTAAGAACACGCCACCGATAATTGATAATGGTATAGCTGTATAGATCAATAAGCTTTCTCTAACAGATTTAAATGCAAGGAATAAGAGTATAAAAATTAGCGCTAACGCAATAGGTACAGCAATCAACAGGCGCTGTTTGGCGTTATTGAGGTTTTCAAAAGAGCCGCCATATTTGATGGAGTATCCAGTTGGAAGTTTGATTTCTTTTTCAATCTTAGCTTGTAGGTCATGAACGATACTTTGTACATCTCGACCGTTGATATTAAATCCGACAACAATCCGCCGTTGCGCATTTTCCCGTTGGATCTGGTTAGGGCCCTGTACAATCTCTACACGGGCCAATTGGGACAATGGAATTTGGTTTCCCATGGGAGTAGGTATTAAAAGGTTACGGATATCAGTAATGTTATTTCGGTCTCTGGCGGCAAGCCGTACGACCATGTCGAATCGTTTCTCACCCTCGAATACCAGACCTGTTCGCTGTCCAGCAAAGGCAGCATTGATGGTTCTGTTCACTTCAGCAATCGAGAGGTGATACTGCGCTATGATGGGGCGATTATAGGATATGACAACTTGCGGAAGCCCAGCAATCGGTTCGATGTAAAGATTCTGGGTTCCCTGGACTGTTTCGATAATTTTACCTATTTTTTGAGCATGTAAAGTTAGGGAATCCAGGTTGTCTCCAAATATTTTGAGGACAACATCCTGACGTGCCCCCGTCATCAACTCATTGAACCGCATTTGGACGGGGTACTGAAAACCCGCGGTAATACCGGGGACATCTTTCAATGCTTCGCTCATTTTTGTAGCAAGTTCAGGAAACGTATGTGCCGAAGTCCATTGCTTCTTGTCTTTTAAAATAACCATCATATCCGATGCCTCCATGGGCATAGGATCGGTTGGCACCTCGCCACTGCCAATTTTGGTGACTACTTTTTCTACTTCCGGAAATCTGCTCTTTAAGACATGGGCAGCTTTCTGGGTGCTTTCAATGGTCGTCGTCAGGTTGCTTCCCGGGAGTACGCGGGTATCCACCGCAAAATCACCTTCCTCCAGTGAAGGGATAAATTCACCACCTAGCTGACTGAGTACCACTACAGCTCCTATAAAAAGTAAAATCACCAGTGTAAAAATTGTCTTTGGAATTCGCAGTACTTTGAGTAGTGTGTGTAGATAAAACTTTTCCAGTCTTTTCATCAGCTTATCCGAAATCGAAGGTCTGTTACTTTTTGACCGAAGTAGGAATGAGCTCATCATCGGAATATAGGTGAGCGATAGAAGGAATGCACCCAATAGCGCAAAAGCAACCGTTTCGGCCATAGGCTTGAACATTTTGCCTTCGATTCCTTGCAACGTTAAGATTGGAAGGTAAACGATCAGAATAATGATCTGTCCAAAGACAGCACTGTTCATCATGCGACCGGCTGATGCTGTTACCAAATCGTCCATTTCAGAAGCGGGCACTTTGAATAGGGCTTTGAATCGTTGCTGTTGCATAAGCTGATGCATGACGGATTCAACAATAATGACTGCCCCATCAATGATTAATCCGAAATCCAGTGCACCAAGACTCATTAGGTTACCACTCACCCCAAAAAGGTTCATCATACAGATTGCAAAAAGCATGGCTAGCGGAATGACGGAAGCTACGAGCAATCCGGCGCGTATGTTGCCCAAAAAGAGGACCAGCACTAAGACCACAATAAGTGCGCCTTCCAAAAGATTTATCTGCACGGTGCTGATGGCATTATTGACCATTTTGGTACGGTCTAGAAATGGCTCTATGACGACTCCTTTGGGTAGGGTTTTTCGGATTTCCTCTACCTTGGCCTTTACATCCGCAATCACTTGGCTGCTGTTGGCTCCTTTAAGCATCATGACGACGGCTCCAGCCACCTCACCATTGTCATTGTAGGTCATGGCACCATATCGCGTTGCAAAGCCCGTGCGGACATCGGCTACATCCCGAATGAAAATTGGTAAGTTATTTTGCTTCCCTGTGATCGCAATATTCTGAATGTCTTCAATCGTGCCAACCAATCCTTCACTTCGGATGTAAAGCACTGTCGGTCCTTTTTCGATGTAAGCACCGCCGGTATTCTGATTGTTGGTGTTGAGGGCATCAAAGACGTCGTTAATGGTAATCCCATAAGCATTTAGCCTGTCGGGGTTTACAGCGATCTCATACTGTTTAAGTTTACCGCCAAAACTGCTGACTTCGGCTACACCTTTAACACCCAGCAGCTGCCTTCTGACAATCCAGTCCTGGATTGTACGGAGCTCAGTCACATTATATTTACCCTCATATCCATGCCCCGGGCGAATAACATATTGGTATATTTCGCCAAGACCTGTTGAAATCGGACCTAACTGCGGAGAACCTATACCAGGTGGGATTTCCTGTTGCGCCTGTTGGAGACGCTCAGCTACCTGTTGCCTCGCCCAATAGATATCGATATTGTCATCAAAAACAAGGGTTACCAAGGATAAGCCAAATCGCGAAAAACTCCGGATTTCCTGTAATCCACCAATATTACTGTTGGCCTGTTCGATTGGAAAAGTAACGAGCCTTTCAATATCTGTTGCTCCAAAGGATGGAGCTATTGTAATGACCTGCACTTGATTGTTGGTAATATCGGGCACGGCATCAATAGGCAATTTCGTCACCTGATAAGCACCTACACCGATCAAAGCCAACATCAACAGCACGACAATGAGTTTGTTCTTTACAGAGAACTCAATAATTTTCGTAAGCATATCAATTTGATTCTGTTAAATCGTAAGTTTTGACAAAGACATGAATGAACAGCAATATATTGACATTGAAAAATGCTTCCGTATTTCCAATACAGAAATTATAGGCATTTACTGTCAAGAAAGATGCTGAACTGCGGACGTCTTTATCCTAATAAAAAGAGGAATATATTAACAGAATTTTGGCGGTTGCCAGATGGAACTAAGAAATGTATCGTCTATAAACCGATCGTTATGGATTGGAGTAGTGGTATGCTGCTTCGGTTGGGAGCTATTGTGCATTTCCACTTCTATAGTGGGAGGGCAAACAAAAACAGCATAGTATGAAGCTGTATGCATTATGAATGGGAGCTTCTGATCTTCTTCAAAGTCGTCATCATGTGGATGGTTTTCCAGGTGATCCCCATTATAGTGAATCTTTAGAAATTCGAAGACAGATAGCTGTGGATTTTTCGCCTTATGCTCAAAATAATGCTCAATCAACAATGGAAACCGCAACAACTGCGCAATTTCTGTTGCAGAGGCGATATAGATCGTCAAAAAGCATATAGCAAGCATTTTTTTCATCCTATACAAAGTTATTAAAAAATAGTATTGAATTTGTTTTGCCATCAAATATTTTCTTGAATTTTATTTTCTACTCAAGCTTTATTACTCAGTAACTAGTTTAATTAGGAGGGCACCAGTAAGCTATAATTCAACTTAAATCTTTTTTATTAAAAAACCATTTGATTAACACGGTTGTTTTGTTCATATATTTTAAATTTCTCTAGCATATTATGGCCTTATGCACAACCAAAGATATCCTAAAAACGAAAACACTTTTCACTTCGTAGCTGATCAAAATTATAGGCTGATAGCTGATATGATTAAGGATGATTTCTTTCGGGTGCTCCTTAAGGCTAAATTGATCAGTTATGCGGAGATGGCCATATTAACTTTATTTGATAATAATCGAAATTTTGTCGGTACATACTTCCACGATGCTAAAGGAAATGTCAGTGTAGACAAAGTGTTCCTGGATTATATGTTTGATGATGGTATTCATTCAGAGCTTTCAGATCTGAAGAATGAGCGATGTTTGTTGCGTAATTCCGTGGTTTTCCAAGAATATAACATTATGTACTACTTGGAAATACCACTAAAAAATCCAGATGGAAAGACGGTTGGTTTTTTAAGCGTTATGGATAGCAATGTTAGAGACATTGATGATAATCAACATACGCTCTTATCATTATTATGCCTCGAAGTGCTTGAACTGCTCTACGATAGGAATAGCCGTTTTAATCTAAGCAGTGAATTGGCATATGTAAAATCCACAATAGACATGACGAGTAAAGTGGCTAGGGTAGGTGGCTGGGAGTATGATTTAATAGAACACTCAATCAATTGGTCTGAAATGACTAGAACTATCCATGGCGTTTCTATGGATTATAATCCTACTGTCGAAACAGCAATTGATTTTTACAAGGATCCGCAACATAGAATGAAAATTGTTAGGGCTATGAATGACGCTATTTTTACTGGAACACCTTGGGATCTGGAATTGGAGATTGAAACATATCAAGGCCAAAGACTATGGGTTAGAGTCCTTGGAAATGCAGCGTTTGATAATGGGAAATGCGTTCGACTATATGGGACTTTTCAGGATGTTGATAAGCGAAAGCGTTCTGAGGAGGATTCGATGCAGTCAAAAAAACTGCTTGAAGATGTATTAAACGCTACAACTCCAGTAGGCATTATTGCAACTGATTCAGAAGGGTTGATAACACTTTTTAATCGGGGAGCTGAAAACCTTTTAGGATATCGCAGTGAGGAAGTTATCGGAAAAATTAGCCCAACATTATTTCATAGTAGCAATGAAATAAAAGGACGCGCCAATGAATTGGAAATTGAACTGGGCTATCCTGTTAGTGAATTTAGGGTATTTGTTGAGAATGCGGAACGTTATGGATCAGAGCAGCGAGAATGGATATATGTAAAAAAGGATTTGACCCAACTTTATGTATCTGTAGCTGTTACGGCAATTCGGGATATTTCGGACCAGATTATAGGTTATCTTTGCATAGCCACCGATATCACGAAGAGTGTTTTGCAGCGTGAAGAATTAAAAAAAGCTAAAAAACTTGCTGACCAGGGAAGTGAAGCAAAATCTGAATTTTTGGCTAATATGAGTCATGAAATTCGCACACCTCTTAATGGAATTATTGGTTTTACGGATTTAATGAGTCGTACAAAACTTGATGTTACACAAAAAGAGTATCTATCTATCATCGATCAGTCCGCTAATCTTCTCTTGGGAGTTATCAATGATATACTTGACTTTTCTAAAATTGAAGCAGGGAAATTAGAACTTTTAGTTGAGAAAAGTGATTTATACGAAATGCTTGCTCAGTTAACGAGTTTGATCGATCCTCAATTAAAAATCAAAAAGTTAGATTTTAAGTTGAGCTTATCTGAATCGTTACCGCATTATATTTGGGTTGATACTCTTCGATTAAAACAAGTGCTCATGAATCTACTAAGCAACGCGTTAAAATTTACTGAGAAGGGAAAGATTGAGCTTCTTGCTGATGTACTTTCTACCGACAGCAGCACCACAACGCTACGCTTTAGTGTTACTGATACCGGGATGGGTATTAAACCAGACAGACAGGAAAAAATATTTGAAGCATTTTCGCAGGAAGACGCTTCAATAAGCAAAACGTTTGGAGGAACTGGACTTGGACTTAGTATTTCAAATCAGTTGCTAAAAATGATGAGTAGTCAACTAAAATTAGAAAGTGAATATGGGGAAGGGAGCAAATTTTATTTCGAAATAACCATAAGATCCTTAAAAGGTGAGGTATATGAGTGGAAACTTTTGGAGTCCTTACATATGCTGATTGTGGCTCGGGAAGATACCGACAGAGCTAATACTGCATTAATGTTAAATATGAAGAAAGTCAATGTGTCTTTAGCTGATAACGGATTTGAAGTTCTCCAATTATTAGCCAAAGGACATCGGTATGATATGATTATTATTGATCATGATCTGCCTGTAATGAACGGTATGGATACAATAAAAAAAATTAGAGAAAAACTAATCAACAATGATACTGAACAGCCGATTGTTTTAATGTTATCTACCGTAGAAAGCCATGCCGCTGATAGTATTAACAGTGAATTCACTCCTTCTATTAATAAACCCTTTAAGATCGATCAGTTATATTCTGTGTTGGTTGGCGTATTAAAACAGCATGTTAAATCAGTCAGATCCAAAGATGAAGAAACCATTTTCTTGGAGTCAAAACACAAAATATTAATTATAGAAGACAATAAATTCAATATGTTACTCACCCATACTATTGTGCAGAATCTTCTTCCTAATGCTGAGATCATAGAGGCTTCCGATGGTGTGAAGGGGTATGAATTATTTAAGGAACATGCGCCAGATTTGGTATTCATGGACATTCAAATGCCTAAGATGAATGGTTATGAATTAAGCAAATTAATCAGAGAAAATGAGGACCAAGAAAATCGTACACCGATTATAGCATTGACTG
Organism: Sphingobacterium sp. UBA5996; assembly: GCF_002429765.1. Lineage (NCBI taxonomy): Bacteria > Pseudomonadati > Bacteroidota > Sphingobacteriia > Sphingobacteriales > Sphingobacteriaceae > Sphingobacterium > Sphingobacterium sp. UBA5996. The sequence continues at coordinate 67,181 of NZ_DJAS01000029.1, read as the reverse complement.
CGAGTAATATTAAAGGTGAGAAAGAAAGGTGTATTGCGTCTGGCATGGACGATTTTGCGGTGACACCCTTTGTTAAGAAAACGTTGACGGAGCTATTGTACAAATGGTTGCCACGATACTAAAAAAGTTTATCCATAATACGCATATTCATATATTTGCTAGACATGAGCCAACTTCTGATCAACGATATAAAGCAAACAATCGATGTTTCCGAAAAGGAAATAGAACACATTATGACATTCTTCGTTAGCGATACGTTTAAAAAGAAAGATTTCATTATACGAGAGAACGATAAAGTGGAACATATGTACTTTATTTTATCGGGACTTGTAAAACTTTCGGTTATGGATAATCACGCTAATGAGCACATTATATCATTTGCTATGGATGCCTGGTGGGAAACTGATTACCATGCATTCTATACCCAAACTAGAGCTTCGCAATCGTTAAGATGTATTGAAAATACCAGAGTTTTAAAACTTTCGTACGGGGGATACCATCGATTGCTGCAAGAAGTTCCCAAAATGACTCATTTTTTTCTAAACAAGGCTGTAAGAGGCCATATTTCCAGCCAGCACCGGATTCTTTCTCTCATGACCTTATCTGCACAAGGAAAATACGAGCATTTCCTTAAATATTATCCTCTACTGCTACAGCGGATTCCCAAGACTACGCTGGCACTTTATCTTGGAGTTTCAAGGGAAACGTTAAGCCGATTTTTTCGGAGCCCAAGTTATTGTGATTAATGTCACACAAAACATGCATTCATTTCGACGAACTTTGAACTTTCTTTAACTAAAATAAATAACATGGAAAAGAGAGTTATCAACCCTTGGCAGTGGCAGGATGCTAGAGACTATGTGCAAGCTGTAGAAGTTAAAAATGCACGGAGCACGCTGTATGTTTCAGGACAGACAGCAATCGACGATGATGGAATTTCTAGCGACGCCGATATGAGAACCCAGATATTGATGGCGCTAGAAAATCTTGAAAAAGTCATTTTTCAGTCTCAATTTGAAATAAAGAATATTGTTCGACTTAATGTTTACACAACCGAACAGGAAGAGTTATTTAAAAATTTCGATGTTCTTCAGCTCTGGATTAAAAAGCACCAATTACAGCAGGCAACCACCGTTATGGAAGTTAACAAACTTTTTGAGACACTCAAGATTGAATTCGAAGCAACAGTTGTCAAATAAAATTATTTCGCCCAGCAATTAGCGCTAATTCTGGGCGGAAAGGATTTATAAGGGATCATTAATGGATGATTTTTCCGTGTTTCATTGATATTGTAATTTTTAACATTCCTTTTTAACTCACTGTAATACGGCTATAAAAATTATTCATAAAATAACCTTTATACGTACCAAAACATTTTAGATCGTTTGATGTTATTTGGAAGATTACAAACGACCCTATTATGAAAATAGTCCTTTCATCGATTTCTCTGATTTTTTTTTCATTAGCGCTGTTGACAAGTTGTTCATCCTTAATCAATACTGTTCAGGTACAGACCTTGACTAAGAATTATTGCATGCCAAATGTTACCTATCAATCCATTCCAGTGCAACAAATTTCTAATTCTGATAGTCTACAACTTGTAAAGCATTTCTCTCCACATAATTTTGTTCTGATTAAATACCTCAACCTATCACGCTCAAGTACTAGATTATGTAAATAGTGATGATGATTCTGCAAGAAAACTTGTTGCCAAACAGATGATGACTGAAAAATATATCTTGTTTGAGTCCGAATTGAATGCCATTGCAGCGGAACTTGATTGTAATGGCGAACGTATTGATAAGCTCGCGAACTACATAGATGGTCTTAATGCAAAGAGTCAGACTCGACTTACCGTAGCTTCCATCCTTTTAGGTGCAGTTACGCCTGTAACCGCAACGACAGTAAACAACAAGGAGCTCAATAATGGACTTAGCATTGCAGGAGGTCTGGGTACAGCTGCCTTAGGATTTATGACATTAAATCCTAAAGGGAAAAAGATCCGGATGACCCTGCAGCGTAATATGCTCGAAAGTATATGGTATCAAAATAATAACGCACAGATTTATCCAAGTTCCATTTGGGGCATTATATCTGAGAAGAATTTTAGTAATTCTAAAAATCTCTCTTTAATCGAGACAACTCGCCAACGTTGGTTGCAGTATGGCCTGGATGATCAGCAGGAAAGTTCATTGGAGGAACTCTACTTTAGAGATGGCGGGGTGTTTGCAGCTGAGGAGCTTCATGATCTGGCGAATATGCACAATGAACTGCAGGCGACCATTCGATCAATTCAACAGGATATACGAAGTCTTATGCTAAGCATAACGTCGCTAAATTAATTTTTATTAATTTTATATCGAAATATTCATTCAACACGATTATAGATGTGCTCATCTACTATATTTATTTTTTTAAATTTTTAAAATTTCGGTTCTTTGCTCAGCCTCGTCCTAATCGTGACGCAGTGAAATTAAGCAGCCGTTAGACAATAGTATATGATCTTATTTTGAGGAAAGCCTAATGAAAATATTCTGGAAAATCGTTCAATGGTTGGTGCTTGCGGGATTTGTTGCTGTTGTCGTTTTTATAATGAATAGCTATCGCTATCTAATCTATGCCTTTATAATTACTTCGTTGTTCTATTTTCTATTAAGAGATATAATTGCCCGCAAATTAAGCAATTCAGACATTAATAGGAAGGTGCGGTATGAGATCAACGGAAAGCCCGTTAGCATGTCAATGAGCAAGCTCAGTGCCTTTGTCACTTTGTTATTCATTATTTATGCCCTAATCGTAACGGTCTTTGCAGTAAGTCCGTATTTGGATCGGAAAGAATTTAGGATGACTCATCCAAGTTGGACTGCAGTAACCCCAGTCATTCGAGATCTAACAAGTAATATACAACGTGGGAGGACCAAATACGTTTATATCGATTTGGAATACCAATTTACTGCAAACGGTAGCTCGTATGAACAAAAAGTTAAAAAGGCTGAAAAGCGATTTTCATATTTTCCAATTTGGGGTGATCGGAGTTTTGAAAATATGCGTGTGGAATTGTTAAATAGGGCGAATCAGAAAGATAAAGCAAAAGAAACTTTATTGTTTTATGACCCACACAACCCCAATCAGCAGCGTTTTTTTTTAGCAAACGATGCCTTTTACCCACAGGGCGCATGGCTGTACGATCTGTTGTTTGTATTCTCGATTATACTGTTAATCATTATATGTATTTCGATGGCTTTTAGCTTAAAAAAATAATTTCGGCATGAAAAAGACCACCAGGGGAAATGTAGTTCTCTAATTTATATTAAATATTAACACCGAAAAGATAACCTACACCGGCAGAAAGGGCCATAGCTATTGTTCCCCAGACTGTTATGCGTATTATCGCTTTCTTTATACTTGACCCGCCCGTTTTAGCAGCTATAGCACCCAAAAGGATCAAAAAGAAGATTGTAAATCCATAAAGCCAATATTCCATTCCAGTAACGGGGGCAAAAAGAATAACCAATAAAGGCAAAATACCTCCAACTGTAAACGAAGCTCCTGATGCAAGTGCAGCCTGTATGGGCTTTGCCTGACTAATTTCATTTATGCCAAGTTCGTCTCGGATATGCGTAGCCAATGCATCTTTTTCTGTAAGTTCAATCGCAACCTGCATGGCAGTTTCTTTTTTTAATCCGCGCCGCTCGTAGATCTGGGCAAGAATCTGCAACTCCTCTTCAGGCATTTCCTGCAACTCTTTTTTTTCTCGCTCGATGTCGGCCATCTCGGTATCTGTCTGCGAGCTTACCGACACATATTCACCTGCGGCCATTGATAAAGCACCCGCAACAAGCCCAGCAACTGTTGCCAGTACAATCGGATCTCGCGCAACACTGGCGGTAGCTACACCAATGGCCAAACTGGAAATAGAAATAATACCATCATTAGCACCTAGAAAAGCAGCCCTGAGCCAGTTACTACGGTGGATGTAATGATTGTCGAGATAATTATCAATTGTTATCATACATTATTATATTGGATGCCCAGCTCCATTTTAGCTTTCCGGTTCAATAATTGGATCTATTTCTTATAAATATACTGAATTAAAAACACTCAATTGTATTTTCGGTCAACATTTAAAACAGTAATGAGCCAACCATTTTATAGTATTCGATGTTATTAGACAGGCATACGTGTTAGAATTATTTTCTCAAACAGGTATTCGTAAAGTAAGGTAAAAATAAAGTCACGATATATGTATTTCAATATTATATTTCGCACAACATAATTTTATTTGTAAATTTGATTTACAAATCGAGGTTTTAAACAAAGTAAAAATCACTAAATATAAAAAACATGAAAGTACTATTTGTAGTTACCTCCCATGATGATTTGGGAAATACAGGACATAAAACAGGATTTTGGGTGGAAGAATTTGCTGCACCTTATTATTCTTTTAAGGATGCTGGGTTTGAAATAACTGTGGCCACTCCAAAGGGCGGACAAGCTCCAGTCGATCCAAATAGTGAGGTTCCGGATGCGCAGACAGCGGCTACCGAGCGATACTATAAAGATAAGGAAGTACAGGGCATTATTGCGAATACACAAAAATTGAGTGACCAAAAAGCTGGCGATTTTGATGCTGTATTTTATCCTGGAGGTCATGGACCGCTTTGGGATTTGGCAAATGATAGCGATTCTCAACAGTTGATACTTGATTTTTACAATAGCAAAAAACCTGTAGGAGCAGTTTGTCACGCTCCTGGAGTATTTAAAAATGTAAAATTCGAGAATGGTGAACCATTTGTTAAAGGTAAAAACGTAACTGGGTTTTCTAATAGCGAAGAAGCTGCTGTTAAACTGACAGAGGTTGTGCCGTTTCTTGTAGAAGATGAGTTGAAAAAATTGGGCGGTCATTATACCAAAACAGATGACTGGGGTGTGCATGTAGTGGAAGATGGTCTCCTTATCACTGGACAGAACCCAGCATCGTCAGAAGCTGTGGCTGAGAAATTAATTACACTCCTTAAAAGATAATTTATAGACTATGTAAAAGGCAGTTTGTACTGCCTTTTATAATTTAACGGCAGCGCGCAACTGCTTGCTATTCGTAAGGACAATATGCACGCACTACACCTATGCCGGACAAAGATTTTGAAGCTGCACAAAATAATAATAAAATGAAAACTGAAATTCAAAAGAAGATAAAAGACGTATTTGAAAAACAAAAAGACTTTTTCAGAATGCAGAGTACGAAAGAAATTACGTTTCGCAAAATGCAATTGCAAAATTTCCGTAAGGTATTTACGAGTTATACTGACGCAATCTGTGATGCTTTGAATATCGATCTTGGGAAAAGCAGGGTAGAAGCGGAATATGCCGAAGTTCAGATAGTACTCAATGAGCTTGACGATATGATCCAAAATATGGAAGAATGGGTAAAACCGATCTTTGTCAAATCAAAACCGCATACCTCAGGAGCTGAAGTCATTAGCAAGTATATTTACGAGCCCTACGGTGTGAATTACATCATCGGTCCGTTCAACTATCCGGTTCAGTTGACTTTCAGTCCGCTCATTGGCGCCCTTATGGCGGGAAACACAGCTATTATAAAACCATCTGAAAACACACCACATGTTGCAAAGGTAATTGAAGAGATTGTGAAAGAAGCGTTTGATGAAAAATATGTTGCCGTATTTCAAGGCTCCATCGAAGAAAATAGCTTCTTATTGACTCTACCTTTTGATTATATCTTTTTTACGGGAAGTCCAAAGGTCGGTAAAATCATCATGAAAGCTGCCGCTGAGCAGCTCATACCGCTTACATTAGAGTTAGGTGGGAAATCTCCAACGATCGTTCATCACGATGCTAATCTAGAGAAAGCTGTTCAGCGTATTTCTTCAGGAAAATGGATCAATTGCGGGCAGACCTGTGTTGCGCCCGATTACATCTATGTACATGAATCCGTCAAAGATGCGTTTATAGACCATTTTAATTCTTATTTAAAAACAACTTACGAAGATAAATCATTAGGGAAAATTGGAAAGATCGTAAGTCAGCATCAAATCAAAAATCTAGCTTCTTATCTTGATGCGGCACCTGAAAAAGTAATCTATGGAGGTAAATACGATCTTGATACACGTCATTTCGAAGCTACACTAATGACGGATGTAAATTGGGATGATGCTGTGATGCAACAAGAAATATTTGGGCCAATACTGCCTATCCTGACTTATATTGATATTGACGAAGCATTAAATGAAATTAACTCCAGACCAAAGCCTTTGGCACTGTATGTATTTTCGGAAGACCAAAAATTTGCGGAGGATGTGATCGCTAGAACAACAAGCGGTGATGCCGAAATTAACAGTACATTGATCCACGTCGGTTCGCATTATCTTCCTTTCGGTGGAGTAGGCACCTCGGGAATGGGTAAATACCATGGTAGATTCAGCCTGGAGAATTTCAGTCATCAGCGATCAATTCTCCAAGTTAAGTAAGTTATAAATATGGAATTTTACATGAGCAACTTATCCATGAATAATGTTGATTGCATGCTTGAATAACATCGACTGCAAAATTCTTTAAAAAAATCCCTCACGCAGTATAACAGTTGCACAATTTTTGTTTAACTAAATTGAACTATTTGATCATATCTTAGGTTAGTTACTTAAGGCATTTTGCTCAGTCAATTTATTGGGTTCCTTAAAAGAAAATATGAAAACTGTTTTTATTCTAGAAGATGAGGTTGGTATACAGGAAGTGCTTGAACTTCTTTTGTCATCACAAAATTATAACGTAGTAACCTTTTCAACCGTAAAGGAGTTTAACTGTAGGGAGATGGATATTCAGCCGGATTTATTTATGCTTGACGTGATGTTGCCTGATGGGCTCGGAACCGAGGTGTGCCGAGAACTTAAATGCGACCCAATAACATCCAATGTACCGGTATTATTGATGAGCGCCCACGCTAAAATTATGAAAACGGATGATCCACATAGCGCTGATGATTTTATGAGCAAACCATTTGACATCAACGATGTTATTTCAAAGGTTGATAAGTTGACCGCACTCCAGGCATAAGACTGACTGAAGATTATAATGCTATTGCGCTTAATAGGGGAGTGGAAGGCTGAAGGAAAAGACGCTACCTTCTTTCTGAACACTCTCTACGCGTATAGTTCCATCATGAAGTTCTACTATTTCTTTACATAGATAGAGTCCGATACCCAAGCCCGCAGTTCCACCAGTGCTAATTTCCTTCACCCGATAATAACGTTCAAATATTCGTTCCTGATCATCTAATGGAATGCCTTTTCCATGATCCCGAATACTGATATTGATATTTTTACCATCCACAACGTAATCTGTAATTATCGTTGATCCCACAGCAGAATATTTTATGGCATTGCCAATCAGGTTATGGATCACCTGTGCTATCTTTTCTCGGTCCGCATATATATCCACAGCCCCAGAAGATTTAAAAATAAAATTATGGGTTTTGACTGTAACGCGAATCTCTTCTTCAATTTCTGAAAACAACAATTTGAAATCAAAAGCTCTTTTATCCATATACATCATGCCCGATTCTAATCGCGACACGTTGAGAAAGCCATTAATCATACTGGTCATATAGTCAACTTGCTTTATAGATTTCCCAAGCATATTTTGTGGTGCAGCTTCTCTTGTATGAAAGTCCATCTGCTGTAACATTTGAAGATAGGCCTTAAGCGAGGTTAGAGGTGTCTTTAGCTCATGACTGACCATGCCCATGAAATCGTCCTTCCGCTGTTCCTCTTTTTTTTGCTCTGTAATATCTCTAAGCGTACCGTTGAGACTCAATGGAATACCATTTTGATCATAGAACACTCTTCCATTTGCTTGAAGAAGCCTTATTTTTTTGTCAACCTTATTTTTAATCTTATATTCTACAAAATAATAGCCATCGGAATCTGTACTAACGGCGTATTGAATTGCAGCAATCACGCGATCTCTATCCTCTGGTAAAATTACTGATAAGGCCTGGTTGAGGTCCACATTTTCATTTGTTGAGAGGCCAAACCACGTCTTGAGCATTGAATTTCCAGAAAAATGGTTTGTGGCGATCTGATAGTAGAAAGTCGCGAGCTCACCCGCTTCTATTGCCAGCGCGAGCATCTGCTGATTATTCTCATTCCGTCTTCTTTCCAAAACCTGTTGAGTAATTTCTTCGAGGATAATAAGCACACCTGAAATATCGCCATCTTCTGAAAATATAGGCTGATAAACGGAATTTACGATCGCTTCTCTCAAGCCGTCTTTGTGGCGCAGTTTCACCGTGAATTCCGTATTAATTTTAGGATGTCCGGTTTTGTAAACCTGCTTAATCCAATCGTTTACGGGTTGTCCCTGAAGCTCCGGACGCGCACTTTCATGCGGAAGTCCGATGATTTCTGACTCTTTGCGCCCCCAAATCTTGAGAATAGCGGGATTGGCAATTTCAATGAGATGTTCGGGACCATTTAACATGGCAATACCGACAGGCGCCTGCTCTATGATTGCTCGGATGTACTTCCGACTATCTGCAAGCTGCTTTATATAGCTATTGAGTTCCTCATTAGTAGCAGTAAGTTCCTCAAGTGTAGCGGCCATCTCCTCATTGAGTGCCTGCTCTATTTCTTCTTTCTGCTTTATCTGCCGCAAAAACTCCCGGCGTGAGGTTACTTCGAGTGCGGTATTTAGGATACACCACGTTTTCTGATCTTGGTCAACGAGCGCTCTATATTCGTAATCAAAATAATCCAGTGTTTCCTTTCCGTTTTTGATCAATACTGCGGGCGCCTCAGATACAGCATACGTTTTTCCGGTATGCCACACTTCTTGTAGAAGTTTTAGAAACGGCTGTCCTTCGAGTTCGGGAATAGCTTCCATTAAAGGTTTGCCGATAACAGAAGATTCTTTGCCCCAGAGTGCCAACATACCGGCATTCGCAAAGCGGATAATTATATTTTCGCCGGAATATATAGCGGTAGGTGCAGGGGAGGAAGCTAAAGCCTGAATAATTAATTCAGCACTAAAGGAATTATCAAATGGGCCTTCGGTTGGGGAGTTCATACACCAGCAAAAGTATGGAAAAGATAATTTATATCCATGTATAATCGTAGTAAAATGCGCTATATATTTTCTCAAGAAACTTAATAATAGCTATCGTCCGCATTTTCTGATTTTATCGTATCGGTCTATCTAGATTGCGCATTTTTGATCGATAACATTTAATGCGATATTTCCGATTTCTTTAAAATGAGACTAAGTTCCTTTATTTTCTTTGATAGAGTTTGCCTTTCAGTATTGGATTTGCTTAGATTAATGGCCTGTTTGTAATGTTCAATAGCTCTTTCAATGTTCACGTTGGAATACAGGTAACCTAACAATTCATGATAATAATTGCTTTCAACTAAATTTAACCTTTTGGCTACAGGAATGGCCTCTTCGTTGCCATAAACTTTGGCAAAAGCAAACGTTCGGTTTAGTGCTGTGATTGGTGAATATTCAATTAAAATAAGTTGGTTATAAAGCTTTAAAATGTAATCCCATTTGTTTTTATCGGTCTTTGTAGTATGCCAATAAGCAATTCCCGCTTCCAGATGATATTTTGAAAGTTCGTTACTTGTTGTTGCATTTATCAGATAATAATTTCCTCTTTTAATAAGTGATTTATCCCACAGACTTTTATCTTGCTCGTCAAATAAAACAGCCTCGTTTTTATCATTTGTGCGCGCCCTAAGTCGTGAACTTTGAAAACACATAAGAGCCAATAAAGCATTGCATTCAGGTGTGTTTGTCAATGGATTCTCCGTCAATAACAATGTGAGTCGCGTTGCTTCTGAACAGAGATCTATTTTGATTTGCTGTTTGTCTGATTTAGAAAAATAGCCTTCGCTAAACAATAAATACAATGTTCTTAAAACCATGTCCAATCGTAAGCAAATATCGGTTTTTGTTAAACTTTTAATTTGAAAATTATCTTTTCGAAGATTTGCCCTTCCTCTTTGTAGTCGCTTCTTAATGGTTTCTGACTTTGTCAAAAACGCATTTGCAATTTCTTCAATGCTAAAACCGCAAAGAATCTGAAGTGCCAGGCAAATTTGGCTTTCATCTGAGTTTACAGGATTACACACCGCAAAAATCATCGCTAATTGACTATCGGAAACCATCTGTGAATCAAATTCGAAATTGGGTTCAACTTGGAAGTGAGGCTGTATTTCGCTTTTTATTTTAGTTTCAAAAACCAATAGTTTCTTGAAGTAGTCTTTGGTTTTATTCTTCGCCACCACATAGAGCCAGGCCCTTGGATTTTCGGGTATTCCGTTGACGGCCCAATGTTGCGAAGCTTTTAAAAATGTATCGCTGACAATATCTTCTGCAATTTCAATATGCTTTAAACCAAAACTACGACATAAAACCGCCGTCATTTTTGTATACTCCAGGCGAAATAAATGAGGTAGAAGCTCCATGGTATTGAATTTTGTTACACACTCCATTAAAATATACAAAACTTTCCAACAAAAATGCTGTTGGAAAGTTTGCTTGGTTTTCTCTAATCACGTTTTACAACTTCTCGAACTTCAATGCTTCCACCCACTTGGGTAAAAATTGGATTGTCTTTCGCTATTTCTACCGCTTCGTCAATGTTATCTGCTTTCACAACAATATAACCGCTGATAAATTCTTTAATTTCTGTATAAGCCCCATCTGTTATCACATTGTTAGGCTTCACCGTTTTCGCACTTCCCTCAAATGGTAAAAGTGTGTTGCCTTTATCCACCAATTTGTTTTGTGATGCAATTCCAGCTAACCAATTCATACGTTCCTGCATTTGTTCAGGAGAAGGTTTGAAGTCTGAAATGTCCTTTAATCTAAAAATTAATGCAAATTCTTTCATATGTTTAAAGTTTTTATTATTTGCAGTTAAGACGATCGACTGACTAAATTAGGGACAATCTTGTGCTGATTTTAATACTAAAATATCAAAAAAAGCGCTTATAGCCAAGTTTACTTATCTCTTTGTAACCGCATTGCCAAATACAGTGCTATTCACAATAAGGACTTAAAAATTCCGGTGAAAGATTGATTTGATCATGAAACCGTGCTATAAAATAGGTAAAAAAAAAGCAGATAACATACCTGCTACCTGCTGAACTTAATTTAAAGAAGTTTTTAAGCTTCCTACTTAATTATGCGATGCGCACATTAACTGCGTTAATGCCTTTTTTTCCATTTTCGAGATCAAATGTTACGGCGTCATTTTGACGTACATCATTCAGTAGACCTGATGAGTGGACGAAAATATCCTGACCTCCATTTGACGGTGTAATAAAACCAAAACCTTTAGTTTCATTGAAAAATTTTACTGTTCCTTGTTGCATTATATTTATTATTAAATTATATTTTACTCAAATTCTCCCTGCGTCTGTGAGTACTTAATATATAGCACTACGCATAAAGCAGTTAAATCAAATTGTAAACAAAAAATGAGGATGGTATTTAATCGTATTGAAAATATCAATTTGAAGAAAGGAACTTTACCTGATCTGCTGATAACAAAAACTAGCGGCTGAAAAAGCGAAGACTGATAAGATGGAGTAAACTCAAAAGTTCAGAAGAAGCGATGGCAGAAGCCTGATTATTTCACTAAGGTAAACAATGTTTTTAATAAAAACAAGTTATTTGTCTAAAAATATTTTCCTTGAACCATGGTCGTAAAAATTGTAAGACTATGAAATATATCATATCAAGCTAATACTATCTAGTATAAACACTACTTCCCCAATATCTTTTTCCTATGATTCACACCCCAGTTGTGTAGCTCTTCAATGACTTTTTGTAATGTAAAGACATAATCAGTGGCCGTATATTCTACCAGCACTGGCGGCTCATCATAAACGGTACGTTTGACGAGCTGGTGTTCTTCCAGATCTTTTAGTTCTTTAGCAAGTACCTTTGAGGAAATTTTAGGAATACTTCTTTCTATTTCTCTAAAACGTTTGTGGCCACTCATAATGGAAATAATGATGAGGATTTTCCATTTTTCGCTGATATCGTCAAGGGTATCACGAACGGTCAGCATTCTCGCCATACAGTCGGATTCGGTGCTTTTGGAAATTGATCTTTCATTTTACTTACTTTAAGGTAACTGCTTACTTTAGGGTAACTGCTTGCAAAATGTAAGCATATGGCTTTAATCATCTTGCCATCCTACTTCGCGCCACGAGAATACCTCATCCAGACGACGAAAAACTTGCAGTTTCCAGATTATTTCCCACTTGAACTGGATATCTTAAAAATCGTAGGAGCCATCTTCATTCTCATTCCAGCTATCCCGACGATTCTCAAAGAATGGGCTTATGTAGGTTTCGGAATTCTCTTGCTTTCCGCAAGTCTAGCGCATGGTATTGTTGATGGGCTGGCGAAAGGTATTGCCCCGCTTATTCCGTTTGCATTGTTGGCTGTATCTTATTATTATTTCCGTAAACTGAACTATGAAAAATAGTACACTAGCGGTACTATTATCCCTGCTCTTCATTATGACGTTTGGTCAGGAAAAGAATCAAATGCAATTAAAACAAATAAAAAATAGGACGATGGAAAAAAAATGAAAATAGAAATATGGTCGGATATTATGTGCCCTTTCTGTTACATCGGAAAGCGTAATTTCGAGAAAGCTTTAGCTCAGTTTCCCCATAGGGACCTGGTAGAAGTAGAATGGAAAAGCTTCCAGCTTGACCCAGCCATACCCGAAACACCTAAATATCAAAACGATATGTATATGTTTGTGGCCGACCGGAAGGGATTAAGTTATGAGCAGTCAAAAAAGGGGCATCAGGATCTGATCGAGTATGCTAAAACTGTAGGTCTTCAATTCAACTTGGATAAAGCATTGGTCACCAATTCAATGAAGGGTCACCGAATCATACAGTTTGCTAAAACCAAAGGTTTCGGTGAGAAAGCTGAAGAGATTTTATTTAATGCCTATTTCACAAAAGGCAAGAATCTTAATGATCAGAAAACACTGGTCGAACTTGGACAAGAAATCGGTTTAACGGAAGGCGAGATCAATACTGCACTGACAGACCCTATCTATATGCGAAAAGTAGCACATGAGGGCCAAGAAGCACAGAAATTAGGCGCTAAAGGTGTTCCTTTTTTCGTAATCAACAGCAAATATGCCATCGCTGGTGCACAACAGCCCAATGATATTTTACAAACCCTTGAAAATTCTTTCTTTGAGTGGCGGAAAGAGAATCCGCAGGCAACATTAGAAGTAATACAAGGAAAAAACTGTTCAATTGACGGCGAGTGCAATTAAAAACCATAAAATACATTCATTAAATCAGTACAAGTGAAAACAATAGCAATAGTTGGAGCAGGCGCTGGACTGGGCCTCTCCATCGCAAAGAAATTTGGTGAAAATGGTTTTCTGATAGCCCTTATTGCAAGAAATCAGCAAAAGCTGAATGACCTAGTCAGCCGATTGAATATATCAGGAATCGAAGTAGCGGCTTTCACGGCAGATATCTTGGATAAAGCTCAGATCGCATCTGCCTTTGATGCTATCAAAGAAAAATACGGTTTCATAGATGTTCTTGAATACAGCCCAATACCAAGTGTCCATAATTTGGCAGCAACTTTAGATGTTAATGAAGAAAATGCACTTTATCAATTTCAATTCAATGTGCTTGGTGCAATTTCATCCATCCGTGAAGTGCTTCCGGATATGTTGGCTAAAAATACAGGAGCGTTATTATTCACAAACGGAGGTGCTTCATTTTCGCCTGTACCCATGATGGGTAACGTAGGAATAGCGATGGCTGGTCTTCGCAATTATGTTCTTAATCTGAATACCGAGTTATCTGGAAAAGGTATTTACGCAGGTCATATCGGTATTGGTATTTGGATGCAGGAAGACTCCGCTGTACAGGACAAGATCGCAGATATATGGTATGATATGTACATGAAGCGAGACAGAGCTGAAGAGTATATTTCCGAAGATAAGGTGAAATGATTCGAATTACCTAATAAAGCAATTAAGAAGGCTGATTTTTCTTGATCTAGATCAAGAAAAAAAATCTTGTAATGTGATAAATTTAATCTAACAAAAAGATAATACAATGGAAATAACAGCCGCATTAGTAAAAGAAAAAGGTGGAAAATTCGAATTGGAAAAAATAACGCTACAAGAACCTCGGCAAGATGAGGTACTAGTACGAATTGTAGCAACCGGAACTTGCCATACTGATATGGCTGCAAGAGATCAACAAACGGGCGCTACTCCTTTTCCCATCGTATTAGGACATGAGGGTGCTGGAATTATCGAGAAAGTAGGAGATGGTGTGAAAAACCTTAAAGTGGGTGATCATGTTGTTTTAACTTTCGGTTTCTGTGGAGAGTGCTACACATGTCAGCGTGGTAAACCCACTTACTGCGAAAATTTCCCGGCTTTGAATTTTGGGGGAGCACGTATGGATGGCTCTCATAGTCACCAACACAACCAACAAGATATCTTCGATAATTTCTTTTCTCAATCCTCGTTTGCAACATACGCAATAGCAAATAAAAGAAACGCTATAAAAGTTTCTGAAAAAGCGCCGTTAGAATTATTGGGACCGTTGGGTTGTGGTATTCAGACTGGGGCAGGAGCAATCATCAACTCGTTGAAAGTATCTCCGGGAAAAACAATTGTTATCTCTGGTGCCGGCGCTGTCGGATTGGCTGCTTTGCTGGCGGCAAAAGCATGTTCGGCTGCGGAGATCGTATTAGTCGATATCAATCAAGAACGTCTGGATTTTGCGTTGGAACTCGGTGCAACCCATATCATTAACAGCCGTAATGAGAATGTGGTAGAATCTTTACAAAAGATTTCCCCGAAAGGATTTGATTTTGGGTTTGACACCACCGGTCGTAATGATGTTATTAATAATACCTTATCGAGTTTGAAGTCCTTGGGACAAATGGGTATTGTTGGTGTGGCTACAAAGCCCCTTGAAGTTGAAATGAATACATATGTACTTAAAGGAATTAAGTTGATCGGAATTGTAGAAGGGGACAGTGTACCGACCGAATTTATCCCAGAGATGGTAGAGATGTATCTGAATGGACAGTTCCCATTTGATAAATTAATTAAGAAATATAAATTCGAAGATATCAATCAAGCTATAGAAGATTCAGAATCAGGAAAGACCATTAAACCAGTAATTCTTATTGGTGAGTATAAAGGGTAATCAGCAAAGAGATAAGTCAGTAGCATTAAATGTTACTGACTTATTTATTAAGAATATTTATGTCCGTAGCATCAGTTAGTTATGGGTCAAAATCGTTAGGGTTAGAACTATTTAAAGCGTTATCGGTTTATAGCAAATAAATTGATTACATTTGTTTTATTGATCTTATCGTATGAATTCTCCCAAAAATATTGATTCTGAGTCATTGCTCAGTATACTTTTTCACTCACCCAATGCCACTGCAGTCTATCAGGGAGAAGACATAAAAATAATGACTGCCAACCTAGCAATGCTCAATTTTTGGGGGAAGGACAGATCGGTTGTGGGTAAAAACCTACAAGATGCCGTTCCCGAACTTAAAGGACAGCCTTTTGTTGATATTCTCAAAGGAGTTTGGTATTCTGGTGAAACTTACATTGCAAAAAACTGTTCCGCATTTCTTCAAAAAGATGGTGTACTTCAGGAATTTTTCTTTGATTTTGAATATAAAGCGATTTTAGATGAAAACGGTAAAACTGCATATATTCTTCATACTGCTTCGGAAGTCTCAGAACGTATGCATGCCTTAAAACTTGCAGGTGAAAAGTCCCTTGCGGAAAAAAATCTCAACGAAAAGCTTTTGGCCATAAATGAGGAGTTTAAAGTAGTAAATGCCGATCTGCTATCTAAAAACGAGGAACTCATCACTTCAGAAGACAATCTTCATAAACTATTTTCGCTGTTGCATGAACAGCAACAGCTTTTCCGCATCATGATCGAGCAGTCCCCCGTAGCTATGGCTACTTTGAAAGGCCCTGACTTTATTGTGGATGTTGTAAATCAGCATATTCTTGATATCTGGGGCAAAGATCGCTCTGTATTAGGGAGGCGACTCGCTGAGGCATTACCAGAACTGAAAGATCAGCAATTCCTTGATATTCTGAAAAATGTTTATGAAACTGACGAACCTTTTTACGGAAAAGAACTCAAGGCCCTGCTTACTGTCGACGGAGAAACGCTGGAACGCTATCTTAATTTCGTTTACCAGCCTACGAATGGTCTCTCAAAGGAGGAGAAGCTTATTCTTATTGTTGCTACGGATGTGACAGAACAGGTCAATAGCAGAAGAGCAATCAATGAAATAAATACCCGACTGGAAATTGCGATGGACGCCAGCAGATTAGGATCTACCGAGGTGCAGCTAGCTACGGGGAAGATGCAGAGCACGGATCGGTTTAAGATGAATTATGGATTTATGCCGGAGGAGGATTTTTGTTATTCGGATCTTTTTGAGGCAATGTATCCGGAATATCGTGACAGGGTAAAAGAACTGGTGCAGGAGGCGATTCGCACCAATGGAATCTATAGCACAGAATATCCTGTCAAATGGCGCGATGGCTCTACGCATTGGATTCAGGCCCATGGACGTCCTCGTTACAATGATTTGGGAGTCGCAGACCGCATGGTAGGCATGACATTGGATATCACAGATCGAAAGCTTTTTGAACAGCAGAAAGATGACTTTTTAAGTATTGTGAGCCACGAGTTAAGGACTCCAATTACAGTTTTAAAAGCTTCCCTGCAGTATCTTGAACTTTTAAAGGATAAACCTTATAGTAATATCCATTCGAAAATGATCAACCAGTCCTTAAGAAGCGTGGAGAAGATGAACGATTTGGTTGCTGAACTATTGCAAATTCGCCGCCTTACCGAGGGACAGCTTGAAATCAAAAAAGATTGGTTTAATATGTTTGATCTTCTTCTGCGTACTTGTGACCATGTCTGCTTTGAGGATGAATATCAATTGGTTGTTTCGGGAAATCAAACTGCGAGGGTATATGCCGATGAGCATAGGATCGATCAGGTTGTTATCAATTTTGTCAATAATGCAATTAAGTATGCGCCGATGTCGAAAGAAGTCCATCTAAATGTCGAGGTATTGGAAAATCAATCCGTAAAAGTCTCTGTCCGTGATTTTGGCATAGGCATCGAGCAAGAAGCTCTGCCTAAATTATTTGACCGATATTACAGAGTAAGTCATTCTGGCAAAGAATATTCTGGACTGGGGCTTGGGCTATACATCTGTTCGGAAATCATCAGAAAACACGATGGAAAGATAGGAGCCGAGAGTGTCCTCAATGAGGGCAGTACATTTTGGTTTATCCTACCAGACCGCAAGTCATCGGAATAGGTTGGAGTGTCAGATCTCTCTGCGACCAATATAATCTACAGAAAACAAATTAAAACACCTCGCTTTTGAAATTATTGTTTATACAATATCGCTCTTACTTTTTGTAAAAATGAATTTATTTTAGCTTCTGAATGATTTTGCAGAATTACAATTGTTTTGTCGCTGTCCAAATGCCTTTCTATATAAGTGGAATACCCTGGCCAACCTCCAGTGTGATAAACTATTCGACCATATTTTTTCGAATTGACTACGAACCAACCAAAGCCATAATTTGTTTCTTTTCCATCGTTGGTTTTTAAAGAATTAAATATCAGATCCTTATCTTTTGGATCAATTAATTTATTGCCATATAGTGCTCTGTCCCATTTTAATAGATCCTCTGTAGTAGAATTAACTGTTCCGTCCCCCACGATTCCATCTAAATAATAGGTATAAAATCCTTTGCCGAAGCTATCTGGAAGCACTTTGTTACCAACACTATCTGTAACATATCCAAGAGCATAATTTTCTATTTTTTTAGGTTTAAATCTATTCCTATAGATAAAGGTGTTTCTCATGTTCAAAGGTTGAAATATATTTTCACTCAAAAACTTCTCGAAAGTTTGATGAGATACTCTTTCTATTATCAGAGCCAATAGCGTATAACCCGTATCACTATACTGGAATTTTGCGCCTGGTTGAAAGATCAATTTCGGTCTGTACTTAGCGAAGACGTTAACAATATCCTGGTTGACAGCAATTTTTGCCTTATCCCATTTTTCTTCGAAAATCTCCATATAGTCAGGAACTCCGCTCGTGTGATTTAGTAAATTTCGGATGCTGATATTATCATAGAAACCCAATTCAGGAATATATTTTGACATTGTGTCATCATAGTTTAGTTTTCCTTTTTTCTCTAACAAAACAATCCCCATGGCAGTGAATTGTTTGGAAACAGATGCCAGCTCAAATATGGTGTGGTTATTAAGTTTTTGGCCGTTTTTCTCATTCGCAAAACCGTAACTTTCTTCAAATAAGATTTTTCCTTTATCTGCAATCAACACATTTCCGTTGAACTCTTTCTGCTTAAAAAGAGTATTGAATAAACTGTCAAGCTGCTTATGTTGCCGTGACTGAGCAAAGGTATGATTGAATATTATCAATACAATTGGTATCAATAAAAATGATTTTCTCATCATGTATTATTTGTAATTGCCTACAACTTGGTCTTTATTCCCAAAAGACTGGATTAGATGGCCTATGCTACGTAAATATACTAATTGTTGACAACAACATTATCAACAATTAGTTGGCATTGATTATTCGTTTTTTTCGGTGGCTTTATTGCGAAGAGAATTGCATCTACTTTTAAGATTCACTTTTTTAATAAAAATCTTCTGAGCCAAACAGACCTGAAAATATTCTGAAAAGAAAGTTACTCCCAAATCCCGATATTACAATTTGACGGCTAAATTAGCGGAAAAACGTCTAGGCATCATTTGGTTGACGTAATTACCCCAGTATAGCTTATTTGTGAGGTTATCCACTTTAATGCTTATCCGAACTCTCTTTGTCTCATAACCCGCCACAGCATTCATGACCACATATTCCGGAATATAAAATTCACCAAACTGACGCGATTGACTGATGTAGGCTTTGCTATTATAATTACCACCTGCACCAATAGAAAATCCCTGCAAGGCCTTAGCCTGAAATGCATAGTTGACCCATAAATTGGCCGTTTGCGCCGGTCCCGTCCACTGACGTAATCCATCGATATCTGCGTTTGTATTTATGGAGTAAGCTTTATTGTAAGAATATCCAGCGATAACATTGAAACCTTTGACCATGTTAACTATTAATTCTGTTTCAAGTCCTCTACTGATTTGGCCGCCGTCCTGTATGGTGAAACCATTACGGGCAGGATCAGGTCGGAGGATATCGTTCACTTTAATATCATAATAACTTATTGTCGAGTTTAATTTGCCATCAAGCACATTAAGTTTAAGACCGGTTTCCCATTGATTAGCATTACTTGGTTTAAAAACCGTTCGTGCACCATCGGGCTGTATAGCAGGGCCATTGTTTGCGAATCCGTTCATGTAATTTCCAAATAAAGATATTTTATCTGGTATAAGCTGATACACGAGTCCAAATTTCGGCGAAAGGTTTGTTTGGCTATACTTTCCGGTAACAGTATCAGCCGCCAGATCGTGTGATCCCCCAGATGCAAAGTGGTCAATGCGAAGGCTGGCCATGGCCAAAAAATTATGAGAAATATTAAAAACATCAGAAAAGTAGGCGCTATAAGTACTTTGTTCACTGATTGTACGTATGGGACTTAGTGTGGCTAAAAAAGCATCTACAGTAGCTTTCGAAATATGAGTATAAGCTGGATCTTTTCCTTTTAGTGCAATACGGTCGAACGGGTAGGCAATAATGAAGTTTTCATTCGATCGGGCGTTATAATAATCCAGCCCCACTACTAAACTGTTGCGATGGCCAGCAAGTTCAAAGTCACCCGTGAAATTTTGTTGAATTTCAATACTATTATAATTTGAGTTACTATATCGGATATTTCTATTCACACTGTCCTGCATAATTTCATTCCATACGCGGTAGCCGACACTGGAGTGTTTTGTCTGCGAGATCAGCGTTTGTGATTTCCATTTATCTGACAATTGATAAGCGGCTTCAGCGTAAATGCTAACGGATGGTTTAGACTCCGTTAAGTCGTTCCCATGATAATATCTCTTCCAATTGATACCCAAGCTCTCTGTACTTGTTTTTGTAAATGACATTTCGGGAAATAGACGATGGAAATCATTTGCTTTCTGTTGATAAATCTCCGCATCGATCGAAATTGTTAAACGATCATTTACCTTATACAAGAGAGATGGTGCAATAAAAAGACGTTTGGTAAAGCCTGCATCCATGTAGTTGCCTTCATCGTGGTAAGCAATATTTGTGCGCATCAGAAGTCCGGCATCTTTTGCCAGGGGGCTGTTAATATCGGCCGTAATTCTATTCAGGTCAAATCCGCCCAATGTATATGAAATCTCACCCTTAGCTATGTCAAAAGGTTTCTTTGTTACCCGGTTGATCAATCCGCCAAAGGAGGTCAAACTATTTCCAAATAAGGTGGCGGACGGGCCTTTCAATACTTCGATGTGTTCAATATTAGCGACTTCCAAACTATTATCTTTTCTATCCTGAATACCGTTCCTGATAAAACTGTTGTTCTCAAAACCGCGCATATAAAAAGAGTTGCTTCCATTGACCAAACCCTGGCTCACACCAGTTACATTTTTTAGCACATCATTATAGGTAACGATGACCTGTTCTTGCAAAATTTCCTTGGGCACAACATTGTATACCTGAGGGTTCTCTAAATTTTTCAAAGGCAACTTCGCTACCTGTTCGGATTCTTTCTTTCCAAACCTGCGGTATCCCGATATTTCGATGCCGTCCAGTACCCTTTCTTTTAAACTTAATACAAAGTCTAATACCATTTCCTGGCCGTTAAGTAATGTGATTTGTTTTGACTCCATATCTGTGCCCAAATATTTTGCAGAGACTATATAGGTTCCAGCTTGTAGCTTAGTAAAGCTGTAATTTCCATTATTGTCCGTTTGGACAGATTTTTTGATTTCGGAAAGCGACACCGTTACAAATGGCATTTGTTCCCCAGTTTGCGATTTTATTGTACCACGCACTGCTGCTGTTTGGCAGACAGCTTTGTGTGACGAAAAAATCATAAGTAGAATAAAAAAGATCCCTATGGGATTATTAAAGTTAAAATTGATTTTCTGTTGCATGTCAATGAAATAGATAATTATGACTACAAGGTTGTGTTTAATATTTATTTAGAACAAATATAAATAATATAGGTATACTCCAAAATACTATTTGAATTTTGTGAATTCAACAATGGATGCATACGATTAGGAATGCTGCAAATATGCTTTGAGTGTAGTTTAATAAGAGTTTAGAATCTACTGGAAGATTGTTATGACCGCGACTTTTTATCAAAGTAGCGGCTAATAGCAAAGAAAAACAGTTGCTGAATAAAGAAAAGATCTGTATTTTGAACAATAATACTAAAAGCCTTTAATGGCCAAATATGCAGTATTAATCGGAGTAAACGAGGTCCATAACTTGGATTAAATATAGGTGTTCGTGTTGATAAGCAATTCAAACGCAACAAAGGAGAGGTTCCAAGATTGTACTAATGAGGGACGAATGTATATTCACCGTAAAAAACATGGAAGACAAAGAATTTAGATTTCAAGGACTGGATGCTAAAACTGAACTACACATTTCATTGGTGCTTGTTATTCCCGCATTAATTATGATGATCGGAACCCTGTATCTTTCCCATCTGTTTGTTTCTAATACATTTTTTCTTTTCCCAATTATTATTGCTGCACTGATTACAATTTTAGGAAGTATAACACTACTGAAGATCATGACCAATAGGATAAAAGAGAAGGAGTGGATCATCAGGATCATCAGAATCAACGATCAAGAAACTATCACCGCAAGATTTAGAAATTATGTATATAATTTTAATATGACTGATATCGTGATGATTAAAAATATGGGTAATGAAGGGGTCCGCTATTTAACTATTAAAACTAGCGATAAATTTCTTAAAATAAGGGTCGGCCACACCGGATTCGCTCCCTTTTCCAGCGACGAAGATATTAATAAGCTGGATGCATTTATAGATTACCTAAGGCCTTATATCGATCAGAATTTTAATACAAAGGTGCTCAAGAATGCAATAAACCCCAACGTTATTCCAAATTTTGGAGTATTTGTAAGAAAAGGTGAAAAAATAAAATACAGCATCATCAACAAGATGCAACCCTGGCAGGTTATTGCAATGATCTTATCCATAGGCATCATCATCATGATTCTTTTTTTCAATATAATGGAATATTACTTTTTTAAATAAAGTAAAAATAGCCGTATTAAAACTATTTAGAAAAATAGAAACTGGACCAAATTTATGGCGAAATAATAAGTTATTCATCGTCGTGACAAGACGGTGAAAGATATATATTTAAATTTAGACATGAGTAAAATTCTACGAGAACAGTTCCGAAAATATATCGAGATAACAGATGTCGAGTTTGATTATATCTTGAGTCATTTCATCTTTAAGAAATTCAAAAAGCATCAATTCCTCATACAGGAAGGTCAGTCCGTATTAAATGATTATTTTTTGCTTTCTGGCTGCGTGAAATCATATTATACTGACGAAATTGGGAAAATACATATTCTTCTTTTCGCTATTCAGGATTGGTGGATAACAGATTACGAAGCCTATTATGATAAAAAGAAAGCAAAAGTAAATATTGACTGTCTGGAAGATACCGAAGTGCTATGCCTTAGTAATGAAAACAGAGAAAAGCTCTGCCGGGAATACCATCAAGTCGAACATTTTTTCAGAAAGAAAACAAACCGCAGGAACGTGGCGTTGCAAAACAGAATCCTATCGTTATTAAGTAGCTCTGCAAAGGAACGTTATGAAAAGTTTGTACAGGAGTATCCATCGTTGGTGCAAAAGTTGCCCAAGCACATTGTAGCTGCTTATCTTGGTGTAACAAGGGAAACACTGAGTCGTTTATACTCGCCAAACAATTGATCTACCTCACATTTTTTTTGTGAGGTATGTCCTTTATATCTTTAAAGAATACCCTGATTTTTGTTTTGTCAAATTAAAAATCAAGAGCAATGACAAAATTTAACATTCAAACAGAAAGCAGCACTGTCAACTGGACAGGAAAGAAAGTTCTAGGCTTACACACGGGAACTATTCAAATCAAAGATGGTTTTTTGAGTTTCGAAAACGATGAGATCATTGATGGAGAAATACATATTGACATGACTTCAATTGTCATCACCGATATTTCTGACAAATCTATTTACAAGGAGTTTTTTGATCATTTAAACCACGATGATTTTTTCTCGGTCGATCAATTTAAGACGGCATCTTTGAAAATCAACAATGGAAGAAAGGAAAATACGCATTACATCATTAGTGGCGATTTGACCATTAAGGAGATTACACAGCCCATCCATTTCGCGGCAAATGTAGAACTATTTAACGATTTCTTGCATGCATTGGGCGAAATCAAAATTGACCGTACATTGTACAATATTCGGTATGGCTCCGGAAAGTTTATACCGAATTTGGGCGACAAATTGATTTACGATGAGTTTGTACTACAGTTCAAATTAGTTGGGCAACGCTAAATTTATTCATATGTGGACAAAAACAAATTTCACTAAATTACTTGGAATAGATTTACCCATCGTTCAAGGACCCTTTGGTGGAAAATTATCCTCAGAGGACCTTACAGCACTCGTGTCAAATAAGGGTGGATTAGGGTCTTACGGTGGACAGCCGTATGATGCTGCCGAATTAATTTCTATTGCTAGCGGCATCAGAAAATTAACCACAAAACCATTTAACATTAATCTTTGGGTTAATGATCAAGACGCTACGGCAAGAGATTTTGATGAAAGTAAGTTTCAGCAAGTTATCAAACTTTTGGAACCGTACTTTGAAGAGGTCGGTACAGAACCACCCACATTTCCTTTGCCAGGCGGTCCTAAGTTTGAAGAGCAGATTGAAGCTATTTTTGAGATAAAGCCAGCAGTTTTTAGTTTTGTTTATGGCATACCCTCTGAAGCTATTTTGGAGAAATGTCGGCGGTTTGGAATCATAACGATAGGAGCTGCTACTACTTTAGATGAAGCTATCGCTATAGAACATGCCGGGGTAGATGCCGTGGTAGCCACAGGATTTGATGCAGGTGGGCATCGGGTTTCATTTCTGAATAAACCTGAGGAAAGCTTAATAGGAACCTTTTCATTGATTCCGCAAGTCGCGGATACCGTAAAAATTCCTATCATAGCCGCTGGCGGTATTGCCGATGCCCGTGGGGTAAAAGCGGCAATGGCATTAGGTGCCGATGCTGTGCAAATAGGAACTGCTTTTCTGGCTACCCGGCAATCAGGAGCAAGTAAAATACATCGTGAAAAATTATTCTCTAAAGAAGCCCGCTATACAACGTTGACCAAAGTTTTTACTGGAAGGCTATCGCGAGGGTTGAAAAACCGCTTGACAGAGGAGTTAAAAGAATTTCAGAATAGTCTTGCCCCTTATCCATTGCAGGGAAAAATTGTTGGTAAACTGGGAGCGTACCCTGCAAATTCCGAATCGAATCCTGAAATGAAATCGTTTTGGGCAGGTCAGGCAGCCTCTATTCTCCAATATCATGATGCGGAAAAACTGATTGCAGCTATTATTGCTGAAATGGAAAGATAATAAGTATGTGTGATTTAAAAATGATCCAAAGATTACTTTTTACAGGTTGTATCAATTATAGAAAAGCCGAGTTTTAAAGGTCGGCTTTTCTATACCCAATTTTCGCATTTGAAATTCGTCCATAATGGATGTCATATAGTTTTTTGAAACATGTTCTGATATTCCCTACATATTCTAAGTCATAAGCCTTCATTCTTTCGAATTAGCTCAGCGATATACCGATTTTAGGCGTTCCCCATTGGAAATTCCATATCCGCAGTCAATTGCCTCCGGATAACCTCGGCTGTCCATCGATCGAGGTAATACGCTGTGCCAAGATGCCGCTAAAGCCCGATCCGCGGAGTGAGTAGGACGGATTTTCTCATCGGGAAAAAACAGACATAGCGAAAGTAAAGCATATAACATATCAGGTTTTACGGCCTCTCGAATACTGTCCAAGCGGCCTTTTTTTATAGGAAGTCACCAGAAGATCATTCCGCCCGCTAGTAGTATCAGTTTGGCGCGGAAAACGTAAGAATGTGAGAATAAAACCGTAATTTCATCGATCAAACAGCTTTAACATGACATTTCTATACCAATATCTTCGTGTATTTGCGGTGCTAGCTACATTCCAATTTTCTCTCCATGTTTTTGCGCAAAAACAATCAGGAGTGGACAGCAATGCGTTGGCAATTCAATTCGTTGAAAGACAACTTCCTGAGGGCGACTATACCGCGGCGGTGTTGGGTGTTCCCCGACCCAACGCAGCGCAGGGCGCAATTGTTGAGAAAATGAAACAAGCGATGAGAGCCAATGAAGATTGGTTTTTTAAAACAATGAAGGAATTAAAACCAGGAGAAACGATACCGTATCACAAAAATCTAGGTATTAGCGAAGAGGAGTATGCTATATTTATAGCTTTCTCCCAATCTGTCAAATTAGACAAAATAGGGGTTATGGAGGTCAAGATTGTGCGTAAGGAAAATAGTTTACATTTTGAACCGAAAGACTTCGGAGACTATTTAAAATACCTAGTCGTCGATTTAAAAGACCATAGACTCAGAGTTGATAATGTGGGCTTGGAATACAAAGAGCAGATCACTATGGATGCCAAACGGACAACATTGGTTGCAGGGCCTTGGGTAGGTTACTCCTGGCAACTCGAAGAAGTTAAGAAAGACGGAAAACTAATTTCAGATCCGAATAAAGTAGCTCCTGCAGAAATGGAAGAACTGGATATAAAATCTATTAAGGTAATCATTGGCAAACTCGATCATAGCAATCAGTGTTTTCTGTATCTCAAGAGTAACATCGTCAATAAAGGACATTTGCTTGCAAAACAGGATTTAGCTCTTTTATTAACGAAAAAATAAGCCGAAATCCAACGTTATGTCTAACTCATCCACTCATCCGTAGTAGTATTGACAACCGCAATACCGTTTCTGATGTTAGCTTTAAAAGTTTAAGAATGCAAAAAAACAGGAACGCCTAATTTTAGCAGGAGCTATGGTATTACTTTCTGGTATGATGGCAATAGCGGATGTTTTAAGTCCTCTATGTTGGTAAGCTGCTAAAGTTATCGCCTGCCCGGGAACCAAAGTCAGGCCTTCTTTGGGATTTGAATATAAGCTATTGATCGACTTTAATACATTATCGTAAAGTTCTTGCTGTTTAAAATTTGTGACCCCCCCTGCAAAAATGGAGCATTTAAAAGTAGAGAATTCGGACTTGAATTACTAATTTAAAAGGGATGAGAACAGCAGCCTCATTCCAATTTAAGTTTATGAAAGGAATATTTCACTTAATTTAGTTAAAACTCAAGAGTTTTATCATATCAATCAACAAAATGAAATCAGAAAAAGAGATTGTACTGAATATACCTAAAGATTGCGATAATTCCCCTAAAAGAAGAATTATTAGGGATTTTGTAGTTGCCTTTTATAAAAAAGATTGGCAAAAAATTAATGAAATGCTTGAAGACAAATTTACTTTCAAAATTATCGGCAATAGAAATATAGAAACTGATGATGAATTTGTAAAATACTTACATAGTTTTATTAATGTAGTCGAACTGAATATAGATGAAATTCTAAGCCACGGTAAATATGGTGCATGTAATGGAACGATTAAATATAAAGCAAAAGAAGTAAATTATGCATATTTCTTTGAATTTCAATCTGCAGGGAAAAATACCATTAAGACAATTTCCGAGTATAAAGTTATCAATCAATAGCTAAAATTCTCAATAATTCGAAGGGGATTGATTATGGGACAAATCTCACACGCACTATAGCAATGGTAACCAAGCATGTTTTTTTGCGCTAATTATTTTAGTATTTTTCAATTTATTATTGTATATTTACTTGATAACCAATTAATAAATAATATGGCTAGATCAAAAAAACATTTGGGTAGGTATGTAGATCCACGTACCGATTTCGGTTGGAAATTTTGTCAATAAACAATTAGCACGAGGTAAGAAGGGGAGTGATTATTACCTACCTGAGGTTTACTTTAGTGGTATTTTGGAATTTGACATGGATAGAAATGGAAGCTCTGGTGTATCCCGTGTCACAGGGCGGCCTTATTTCTATGATGTGGCGCTGTGTGACAAATTGACCAAAGAGATATTTTATGATAAATTGGGATATAAAATGATTTCGCTTCCATTATTTAATAAACAGCCAGAAGAACTAAAGACAGTTATGGATCAGTGGTTGTACTTACTTAAACATTTGAGTACCATGGATAGATTACCATCATTTTTGGATAAAAGAATATTTGGTTTTATCTTTGAGATAGGAGAGATAGGCAAATTAACGGAGGAAGAACTAATGTCATACGAAGCAAGTTTAAAACATAAGCGTGATGCTGAGAGCGTATTTAATTCGGCCAAGAAATCCGGAGAAGCTTTGGGTCACGCTAAAGGCCTAGCAGAAGGAGAGCGTAAAAAAGCTCTTGAGACTGCTAAAGCATTTAAGGAAATGGGGCTACCTATAGCTGATATTGCCAAGGGCACAGGACTTTCTGTCGAAGAGGTCCAAAAACTCTAAGTTTCTTTATTTAGGATGACAGCACCACACCGATAGATGAGTGGCCCGAGCCCATTAAATTGGTTGACACAGTTTATGTTAATTATCATTAAAACACCCCCATATTTTCTCACTAGAATGCCACTACCATAAGTTTTTGATTAAGGTTTAACTTGTCGGAGTATTAAAGTCCGACATTATGTAGAAAGTGTCAATGTATAATACGATAGAAACACTGTTATCCCATAAGAAATCAATACGGGAGATAGCCTCAGAATTTTGGTGTGCCGCAAGACCGTTTCACGGATATAGAAACCCTTCAGCGTGGCCAAGAGGAACCTTTGTCCTAGGTAAGACCAAAGCTGCTGGACGATTATCTCGATGACATTCAGACATATAAGGAAATGGGGCTGAGTGCCCTACTTATCCACCAGCGCCTGCATGAGCAGCACGGCTTAGATGTATCTTATCCTAGTTTAGCCACGAGTAGGGTGCTTGCACGATTAGGCAAACGGAACAATAAATAGGAACAAATAAGGCGCACTACAACGTACGCCTTATTCTCATATGCAAAAAAAGCAAAATTCGAAAATGTTTAGCTATGAAACATTTTTGTAGATACCGCAATTCTGTTCCAAAAATTCATCTGATTGATGGCAACAATCATCTGAGCGACCTGATGGTCGTCAAAATATTTCTGAACTTCTTGAAAGACGGATTCACATACTCCGTTTTCAGAAATTTCTGTTACCTGGTCAGCCAATGCTAAAACAGCTCTTTCCTCATCATTAAACAATGGGCTTTCCTTCCATGCTGTCAGAGCATAGATACGAGATTCCGTTTCCCCTAATCTTCTGGCATCCTTTGTATGTATCTCAATGCAAAAAGCACATTTGTTGATTTGCGAAACCCGAATCTTGATTAGCTCACGAAGGTTTACGCTTAGGTTTGTAGTTGATAAATATTTTTCCATAGCATATAAGATTTCATACACTTTTGGTTCCAATTCCTTAATGTTGATGCGTTGTTTCATTTTGTCTATTTTTCGTAGTTAAAAAGATATTTCTGTTTTCCTCCTGTTATGCTCATATTTGATTTTATAATTCATTGTTTGAGTAGTGCAAAGTTGAATAAAGATAATTTGATAAAACTTAAACAGGTTTAAGAAATGGATTAAGATCATTTTTTACCTATCAGGATATTAATAGATTACTTTATTTTCTTAAATTAGGTAATTTGAAGTAATGAAAAATATTAAAATGGATACTTTTAAATCAGATAACCCTGCCTGGTATTCACTAAATGAAGCACATGAGGAATTCGCAGTTAATTATGATGGCCTAAAGTTTTACCAACCTGCTTATTGTCCATTTGGAGGGGTATTTACTGACAAATCGGTTGCGCTCAATATAGCAGATTATGCTTCATTCACAGACTATTTTTTCCTAATTGGCGATGAGCCTAAGATTGATCAGAACGTCAAAATTGATGGTGAACTTGTATGCAATCAGATGTTGAGAAACCAATTGATTTAGAATCTAACACATCCAAAATTCCCTATTTGCACGTTGCTTCTGATAATGCGAATGCGATACGCTTATATCAAAAGCTGGGGTTTGTATCTAGAAGAAAATTAAGTTTCTGGAAGATGAGTTGCATTTTGCGATAGAAATTAAATATAAGGATACGTACTATAGAGAGTAATTAACAATTACTGATACGTACTGTTATACGAACTGAATTTTTAAAGAACTAGTGATATATGAAAGAAAACGTAAGAAAATATTTAGAAGAGCATGAGCTTAAGCTACTTGCTGATAGTCAAGTTATGGCAAAAGAAATACTGCGGAGACATAGCCTAGATAAGTTTGAAGATTTTTATGAATTTATGAGTGTTTACGGGGGTGACCTCGATGGGAAACTCGGCTACATGTTTGATATTATACAGGATATAGACGATGAAGAAGGAGTGACCGCATCTTTGATCCAAAATGGCGATATACCGAACAATTACATTTCCCTACAGGATTTTGACTATGAGCATTATTTGCTTTATGATAAATCTAATAATCATGTCGTTTTGGTGTATGACGCAAATAGCGATAGACTAAATAGGGGTGATTTTGATCAGGAATGGACCACATTTTCCGATTTTTTACAGTGGTTTTTTGAACTGGATCATGATAAGTAAACTTTAAACCATTTAACATACTCCTTTACATGCTCAGCACTGTGCATTACGAAAATTATCCGGAAGTGATAAAGTTCTAGTAGAGAAAGGTTGAATGTAAAATTCATGTTGGATTAACGCCCGCATTTGTATGCTGGCGTCCTGACCTTGGGAATCCCAAATGTTTTGAAGAGTCTTATTCAACTCACTTAGAAATAGATCTACCATCAATAACAATAAACAATTACTGATACGTATTGTTATACGAACTGAATTTTTAAAGAACTAATGATATATGAAAGAAAACGTAAGAAAATATTTAGAAGAGCATGAGGTTAATCTACTTGCTGATAGTCAAGTTATGGCAAAAGAAATACTGCAGCAATATAGGTGTGGCAATCACTAAAAATAAATATGTATAGAAACTAGAATAAAGCCATGCCTATGTTACGTGTTATTATTACCTGCATATTATTTTTCCTCTGTCTTACACACCATGCCCAAAATAGTAATACATCTTTTGGTCGTGATTCAATTTTAATAAATAGTATTGAGAAAGGCGCTATTCAAAAAATAATTACAACACCAGATAGCATCCGTGCGTTGAAAAAGAGATTAAAGTGTGCTCTAGAAAGAGATGTAGAAAGACCATTTATGTGGGATCTTTTTGTTTCATCTAATGACACCTTGCTGCAATTTTATAATTACAAAGATCTGGTTATCGACGGCACAACGTTTAAAGCTTTCTATTTGAGAGTAGATTATGAGGATGGAGATTATCAGGCAATTCTGCTTGTTAATGAGCTACCTTTTATAGAATACACGAGTTTGTTATGTTACGAGGTACTTCATTCAGAAGAAACCTACCGGCGTTACAGCGAGATTAAACAAAGTCTGGTCACTATTCATTTAAAAACCGAAAAAGCTGATAAAGCTTTGAAGTATGAGGTTAAGGATGGTTTGTTCCTTGATTACTTAAGCACGCCATCGGTTGATAAAAAATGGGGAGATTACCAGCTAAAGGGCCTAACCAAAGATCACCTGAAAAATGGCTATTGGATTGAGAAACGGTATGACATTATGTTCAATAAAAATATGGTCGAAGATGGGCATTATATCAACGGTAAGCGAACAGGCGAATGGAATTATTCTGAAAATGGGCCTGTCCAACTCGTTAAAACGTATCGCGATGGTCAATGTATCTCTATAAAATACCCATAACAAGGAATACGAATGGCCTTTTATTATTTCGATGCGAAAAGATGCCGGGCAGCAGGTACCTAGCTGGTCCGAAGAAAAGGGCATGAAGGATTTGCGTAAACAATAATTAAAGCGGTATTTCTTCTACCAGAACTTCATTTCCAGCACTATCATAGTATGCACAGGTCAACTTGTCTAGGAGAACAGTCCATTTTTCGATACCACATTTCGCGCACATCTTCATAAAACTTGCATAGTCTGTTTTGCCTTGCTGGTGATCTTTTAATCCTTGTTTAAATTGTTCGGAATAAACACTCGAACCGATTGTTAAGAATTCGTGATTGCCGGGAGAACTGGTTTTATAGCGATTATTGCCATAATGATCCGAGTGTCCATCGGCAACAAAAACATCATAAGAGGTAACGCCCAATTTTTTGATATCCTGAATGTAGGCTGCAAAGTCTGCACCTGATTTCACTTTACTGTGAGCAGCTTCAATTTGTTCTACTGTAAACATTTCTCTTTGATTTATACGCGTTAACTTCCCTATTGAAGCTCAGAATCTAATACCATCCTATTCAATAGAATAGTAAATATACTAAAAGAATCGGACTGGCAAATCAACGAGATTCGGGTAAAGAATTGCACGTAATAGAGCAGGTAGTACGAACGATGCTACATTTGCAGCGAGTGGCAGATAAGTGCATATTTGATGGTTATTTTAATATATGTAATTTTACATGTAAAAAGAGGTTGGCTTAAACGGCCGAAAAAGCGAGTCGGGTGCACGGTATGATTTTTATAGAAGATTTTTTAAGTGAATATTTTGGTCTTCTGCAAAGTGATGCAGATGAGGTAAATTGTTGTGTGATCAGTTTAAAGGATTATAAGTATGCTATTGACGCCGTCAAGTTGAATTTTTACCTGGTTGTTTTATGCAGTCGGGGCGAATGCAATGTTACTGTTGGACACCACGATTTTTCAATAAGTTCATCTACCATATCCATCATTCCTCCACAAACACTATTTTCCATTAAAAATTTTTCAGAACCTTTTGTTGCTGATTTTTTGTTTTTTAAATCCGACTTTGTCAAGACAGGATTTGTAGAGAGTGAGGTCATGGAAGAGCTGCTGCTGATTAATCCAGATTATCCGCCGATATTCGATCTGGAAGAAACAAAATTTCAGGATTTCTCGTATAAAATCGCGAAGATAAAGGACGAAACAGAAAATCAGTCACCATTTTGTCTTGAAGTATCAAGGCTATATATCCTGCAGCTTCTATACGATTATAATAGAGTATGTGAAATGTGCTTATTAAATTCGGACAAGTTAATTAATCGGCAGTATCAAATCATGTATACGTTCAGGAAACTGGTAGATAAAAATTTTCATCAATACAAAACAGTCAAAGAATACGCAGATCTCATGTATCTATCTTCAAAATATCTGAGTGAGTGCGTGAAAAATCAGACCGGGGTATCTGCTCTCGCTCTTATTCGAAACAGGATTATGCTCGAAGCGGAATTACTCTTAAAATATTCTACGCTTTCTGTAAAAAATATTTCTGATAAACTTGGTTTTACGTCCACTTCTTCTTTTTCCCGTTTTTTCAAAGCCGCAAAAGGAGTTTCTCCCATACATTATCATAAAAAACCGAAAAATTGACAACATAACCGGAACTTCCGTGATTGTTTAAATATGTTTTCATTTGGAAATTTGTGGGAGGAAATTAAAGCAAATTTTATGAAAAAATTATTGATAACAATGGCATCTGCTACTGCCTTAGCTTTTGCTGCATCCTGCACCCAGCAGCTAGATAAACAAATTTCGAATGGAAATTACAAGATGAAAGCCGTACAGTTCAGAATAGCGCGGCCTACCAACAACTTGAATGAAGTAGTTAAATTTTATAATGATATCCTGGGAATGGAAATAATTGGAAAATTTGAAGATCATCTGGGTTACGATGGTGTGATGTTGGGTATGCCTGACAAAACCTATCATCTGGAGTTTACCCAGCAAGCGGAAAAGTTTCCTTTACCTGAGCCGACGAAAGAAAACCTACTAGTCCTTTACTACGATAATGAAGACGACTATAAACGCGCAAATGACCGTTTCAAGAATGCGGGAATTGGCGCCGTCGAACCTGAAAATCCTTACTGGAAAGATAAGAGTGTGACGTATGAAGATCCAGACGGATGGAGGGTTGTACTGTTTAACGGAGTATATAATCCTTAGTCAGTAATCGAGCTGTCTATTTATATAGCTAGTCGCAGCGATTATTATTTTTAGCCTCGTATTATGAACGATAGACCAGCGCCAAAAAATCAAAATTTCTTGGCGCTCTTTTTTGAAATGTCTATTCTTTTTCGAAAATTGATGGCAATAATTGACCTGCAATATAGGTACAGTTCAACATGATCGAATCGTCACATTTAACCAGTAATATGTATTACATCTTTATTCATCCACGATGGAGATTATCCGTAACATCATTGTAATCACCTTTTCTTTAGTCAAAGGGATGACATTATGAACAATCGTATAACCTTCCACAAAAGGAATAAGGAAGTTCACAACATCTTCAGGCTTGCGGCAAAATTTGGATACCAAATTAATCATCCAAAGACAGTATGTTTTATAATATGCTTCTACTGCGTGCTGCAAATCTTCATTTCTAGCTGCCAAAGTCCATATCTCCTGAAACATCAATGTTTGATGGCTGGATTTGCTATCAATTAATAACATGCTCAATACCTTTTCCAAAAAAGTATCTTTATCGGGCACGCTATTCTCGGTTAAAAGTTTTATGGCCTGGGTAAGTTCTTTTTTACAGCTTTCAAAGTAAAATTCAACTGTGGCAATGAAGAGGAGGTCCTTATCCTTATAATAATATTGAAGGTTACTGAGCGAGATATTAGCATGTTTAGCAACCATTCTCATCGATAGTTTTTCGGCTCCCTGTTCAGTTAGGATCGCTATTGTTGTGGATAAAATCTTGTGTAACCGCTCTTCCTTTTTATGCATTCGACAAATTTAAAAATAAAATATCAAAAAATATTTTTATATAGGTCAAATGACCTATATTTGTATTAGGTCGATTGACCTATTTTAATAATGCAATAGGATAATAGCAAAAAGATATACGAACATGAAAAATGCATCAATTTTACACACAGCCAATGAATTTGTATCCAAAGGAGACCATGAAGGGTTCTTAGCCTACTGTACTGATCAAACAAAGTGGGTATTTGTCGGGGAGCGAACGCTGAATGGTAAGGAAGAAGTCCGTACTTATATGGAGGAGTTTTATGAGGAACCGCCAGTTTTCAACGTAGAGAAGACGATTGAGGAGGAGGATTTTGTTACAGTGACCGGAGAAATCCGATTGAAAAACAAGGCCGGAGAATATGAGCATTTCTATTATTGCGACATTTGGAGATTCGAAGATGGAAAAATAGCAGAACTTAAAGCATTTGTTATCGGGAAGCCCCAGTAATTCACGGATCTTTATACTATTTGCCCCTAAAGGTTAGTTTAAATTTTCTGTCGACTTATTTCCGAAAGTTGAATGGATGTAGTGGGGAATCTGAAAACAGTCAACGTATTAAAGCATGAGAAGAAATAGCGTTTTAACATGATAAAAATAGTAGTTTTAAACCATACCAATATCAATGGAAATGTCCAAAATCAGATTTTTGAGCTGTTTAAGCAATTGAGTCCCAATAAAAGACAATCGAAATTGGATGAAATTTTAATTCAAAACAACGAGGTAACTTTACTAGCTTGTTTTATCGGAGACAGAATAGTCGGCATTGCCTCCATGGCAGTCTACCACGTAATCTCAGGTAGGAAAGGCTGGATTGAAGATGTTGTGGTAGACAAGGGCTATCGTGGAATGGGAATCGGGAATAGACTTATCGAAAAACTACTATCCATCTCCAACGAACAGCAACTAAGTGAAGTGCTGCTATTTACCGAAGAACACCGTACGTCTGCCATCGGACTCTATGAAAAGCTTGGTTTCAGTAAAAAGAGTAGCAACATCTATATATTAAAAAAATAATGGAGATTAGAAAATGCATCTTATTTTTATGTCTGATGTTTAATTTCGGTTATTCACAAGTTATTGCTCGATGAAATTAAACTGGTTTTCGAAAAGTTTACCAATCAAAGGAAGAGGTTTCTTGACTTCACCGGCAGCATTGATGACTCCGATGATAAAAAGAATGAAAAGTACGATTCCAATAAAATTAATAAAATAGAGTGAAGGAACTAATAAAAGAACAAACCACATGCTGAAATTAAATATCACTGTAGTGATAAAGAGGCCAAAACCCTGTTTTAAATGGTAGGTTACAAGATCATTTTTAGGAGTGATATCATTCCTTTTAACATACGCTATTAACCATCCGATAATGGTGATGTAAGATAAAATTGATGCAGTTTTGCTAGTCATAATCTGATTTTTTTTTACAAAACTATCATAACGCCCGAATTTTTTGTCAGCAGATTTTTTTTCTGTCCTGATGACTTTGCGTTTCTGCAGCTTGGATTTTTATCCGGTTTGAAGTCTAATCCTCTTCGTTTTTCATGATTCTAAAGAAATGTTCTCTGTTAGCTCGGGATATAGGGATTGTATCATTGTTCAGCATCATTATAACCCCATCCTTAGAGAAGCTTGTGACGAAATCTGTATTGATTAAATGCGACTGATGTACGCGTATAAAATTGGGTGAAATAAGTATATCTTCATAATATTTCAATGGTTTGGAAACAATAATGTGCTGCCCGTTCTTGAGAATAAATGTTGTATAAGAACCTGAGGTTTCACACCTGATAATGTTTTTGAGTTTTACAACATGCATAGCTTCTATGGTAGGAAGCACTATTCTATCATGCTTCTTGGCGATGCTAGAAGAAGGAGCAATAACATTTTGAAAATCCATGTAATCCGATTTTTTGAGTGCTATACGATCAAGCGTCTCTCTTAACTCATCATAGTCTATTGGTTTCAGGAGATAGTCGATAGCATTGAATTTGAATGCCCTTATCGCATGCTCCTCATAAGCGGTAGTAAAAACAAGATGGAAGTTTTTATGGTTAATCTGTTCAAGAACATCAAAACCGGTCCCGTTTTTCAGCATGATATCCATAAAAACTAGGTCTGGCTTTAAACGGTCAATAATTTTGACGGCTTCTGGCAGCCCTTCGGCGTAACCGATCACCTGTATTCTGTCAGACGCGACCATTTCAAGAAGGATAGAAAGGGCCTCTCTCAGATGATATTCATCTTCTATAATAACTGCTTTATACATATTTATACTATTGGAATATTGATAGTGATTGTGCATCCCTCGTCAGAGCTTTGTTTTGTAAAATGAGGAATAAGTTTGTCTGAGTCATTCTTTGCATACAGTGCCAGTCTTTCATCTATTATTTTTATAGCCAATGGATCATGTTTGTCTTTGTTTTTCCCTTTTTGGGAAGCTTCCATTCCGATTCCATTGTCTCTGATAACACAAATCAATACCTGCTCCGATGATTTTTTTGTGAATGTTATAACTAGGTTTCCTTTTCGATGTGTCAACGGTTTTAGCCCGTGTTCGATCGCATTTTCCACCAAAGGTTGTATGAGTAGGGGTGGTATTTTTTCGTACATATTTACTTCATCTGAAAATTCGAACCTATAATCAAATGAATGGTTAAGCCTCAGTTGTTGCAATTCAATGTAACTTTTCAAGTTTTCTGTCTCCTCTTCCAAGGTTACTGATTCTTTTCTGGAATGATACAAGGTCTCTCTGGTTAGCCGTGCAAATTTATTAAGATAGGTGAGCGCTTTTGTACGGTCACCTTTCAGGATGATGCTCTGAATATTTGCAAGGCAATTAAAAATAAAATGAGGGTCCATCTGAGACTGAAGAAACCGCCGTTCCAAAGAAAGCTTTGCCAATAGATTTTCAAGGCTGTCCTTTTCCAGCAGGTTGAGCTTGAGTTGGTCATTTATTTGCTGCTGCTTCAAGTTATCAGCTTGCTTCTGGTAAAATCGCTTTCTGTAATAAAAAGAAATGAAGATAAAAATAACGATAACAAACAAGATCAGTGAAATTACATATCCAAGATTCTTATTTTTTTCCTGAAGCAATTTTTCATTCTCTAACTGTTTTATTTTACGGATTTTTTCAGCAGATTCAAATTTTATTTCCGCAAGCTGCAAATTCCGTTGCATTGTTTCATCGTAGGTAAGGCGGTTATATTTGCTAAAAGACTGGTCATAGAGATAATAAGAAGAATAATCTTTTTCCCTTGCAGCGACTTCTTTGAGACTGGCGTAAAACTGGGCTAATATTTCATGGTCTTTATAAGGTAGCCGAAGTTGGTAAGCAATTCCGTCCAGAAACAATTTCTTGGCTTTGCTATAGTTGCCCCGATATAATAAATACTTTCCACGCAATCCTAGGCTGTTTCTATAAGTAGCCTTCACGCCGTATTTTTTGCTTATGGCAATGGCCGTATCCAATTGTCGCGCAAATAAAATTCCATCCATCAGTTTTGGCCGTCTTATCAACAGTGCTGCAAGATTAAGATGAGAAATAGCGATGTTACTCTTACTAGGTATCCTGCTATCGTTCTCTGCGGAAAAGTCTGCGGTCTGTTTTAAAAATTTCACAGAATTTTCCCATAAGGAAATGTTATCCGGGTCTTTATCTGTCAAACCTGTCAGGTAAGAGCCCATTGCCAATCGGGCATGTAGTATGCTTTCGGCATCTGAAGATTGTTGCCCATACTTCATAGCTTCGCGCACATATTTCTCGACCCGATCATCCGAACTTAAGGAAAAGCTATAGGAAATATCGGCGCATATTTGAGCACAGAGAGCATAATTCTTATGCTTTTCAAAAAGTGTATTGGCTTGAAGCTGGTAATTCAGCGCGGCTGCATTGTCATCGAAATATGATTTAAGATTTCCCATAACCATATAAGTGTAAGCCTTTGCGCGCTCATCGTTGGTTTGTGAGGAAATTTTGTAGGCTTGCTCGGCATAGTTATTAAATTCCTTCGGGCTATTCAGCCTTCGATAAGTTAACGCCAAAAAGGCAAGACAGATTGCTTCATCTTTTTTAGAATTTGATTTCTTGGCCAGTATTAGCGCATTATTGAGCATTTGTTTAGCTTTCGCACTATCCGTAAATCTATACGAGTATCCCTGGGATGCCAATGACTCTATTTTTGAGTCTTGCGCTTTCAGTGAAGCGGTGAATGCCATCAGCGGGATTAATATTGCACGGAAAAAATACAGTCTGGTAAAATATAGGTGATCCATAAAATGCTGCAATATCTTTTTGCAAATATAGCTATTAAATCATTGGTTTAATTTTTCGAATAGGGATTCAAATCCACCATACAACAAGTAAAAACATCCAGATACAGATTACCTATTGGAATCGATAGCTTTAAAGTAGTAATATTGATCTACTTGATATACAAAACACATCATTATATGTATTTTATAGAAATATTTAAGCCGTTGAAATTTTCCCTGTTCTTATTTTTAATGATTTCTAGTATCTCTAATGCGCAGACTAAAAAGAATACCAAAAATAAGATCGAATTTTTAGTGAAAGGTAAAGATGGTATAGCTATTCATGCAGCACGGGGAGTATCGCTGACATTCAGTAATCCTAACAAAGGTGCTTCATTTAGTTTTGCTTCACCCAGTGAAAATAAAAGAATAGAAAAAAAATATTTTTTGACTATCGATTTTGAAAAGATGAACGCTGAAATTCTCAAATTGTTGACCGACTATGAAAGTGATTTTTCAGGTGAATTGCGGGTCATTAGTCACGCGGACAATAACCTTTCGCAGAAAATAGAATTTTTTGGCGCATCGCTGGATAACGTTGCCTACCAGAGTACGCAGGATGAGGCTAGTATGTTCCTCTATCTTTGGTGCAGTGAAATAAACGTAAACGGTGTTAAACTTGATTAACTATGGAAAATACAATTAAAAATTTTAAGAAAGATGGTAACCGTTATATACTTAAACGGCAGTATGGATTCGGTATATTGATTGTCGCTGGTCTTACAGTCTTGGCCTGGTTCGGATACACATCTAATAATGCAGCAATGATGTGGATTTTTGGAATCTTCGCGGCACTATGTTTTTTATCCATTTATACAGAGCGCATGGTGATTGACTTAGATGAGAAAGCTTTGTTTATCAAAAGAGGTTTAAAAGCAGAGACCTGTATTCCATTTTCAGATATTGCCCATTACCAGATGAGCAGGTTGATTTACATCTTTATACCTGTCAACACATCACTTAATGTGCGTTATTTTTCCGCAGGTGAAGAGAAGTTCGCTATCGTTGCACAAGGCCTGTCAAAACGAGCTATGCAGGATATTTTGAATGATATTGAAGAAATAACACAACC
This sequence comes from Sphingobacterium sp. UBA5996, assembly GCF_002429765.1. Taxonomy (NCBI): domain Bacteria; kingdom Pseudomonadati; phylum Bacteroidota; class Sphingobacteriia; order Sphingobacteriales; family Sphingobacteriaceae; genus Sphingobacterium; species Sphingobacterium sp. UBA5996. Next base: position 27,626 of record NZ_DJAS01000029.1, on the reverse strand, counting down.
TTATGTCGGCAATCAGCAAGTATAAAATTGTTGACAGCGGTAGGATTTTTAGTTTTACGCCCAACCGCCATAGCGTTAAGTTATCAGTTTGGACACTTGGTGTAATTTTGTCACTGGTTTTGTTAGCCATTATCTTTTTTCGTGATATCAACCGGGGAATGGTCATTCTGCTTGCTGTTCTTGGTCCATATCTTATCCTACACAGCCTTTATGATATTTTTATACGCGCCGAAATATGTTACGTGTTTGACCGAGAAGATCGGATCGTATATATAGAAAAGCCCTTATTTCCTACAAAAAGGATTATGTCCTTTGAAGAAATTGTCATTTTCACCAGCACCACGGGAAGCTATTGGCATTATGCTATTGGGGCAAAGAATAATCATTTGGTTAAAAGCTACCGTATCAGTGAGGATTTTAGGGAGGGCAGAAAAAAATCGTCAAAAGAATCAGCATACGAGAACGCTATTTTAGCAAAGCTCTATGAAATGCGGCAATTGCCTGTACGTTAGGATTGAACCACGCCGTGGTCAATCGCTCTGAATTTAAAATAATTATACACAACAATGAAAGATACACTTCATCAGAACGCATTAAACGCAGTTGCCGAAGGCAATTATGCCTTGGCTGCGAAATTTTGGCTGGACGGATATGCTCTTCCTCATGATTTGGAGGAACTTCATGAACTATTTTACCATATCAATAACCTCAATGAGGCAAGCGTTGACCCTAATCTATGTGCCATATTGGGTCTTATAGCACTCGACTATAATGAAATATTTGAATCCGACCGAGAGAAAGCGTTAGAAAAATGCTTGGACTGGGCTATTAGTGGGCTTAAAATTGATCCTGAGCATTACCATTGTTACCGGAATGCTGGTTCTGCACTGTACTGGCTTGAAGACTGGGATGCGGCTTTGCGTTATTACGAAAGATCCTGTCAATTACGATCCGCTCCAGTCTTAGAGATACGAATCTTCCGGATAATCAATAGACACAGTGACTATCCGGATTTTTCGCAACTTCATCCTTCTGCAGATTCGCAATCTGCTATGGAATTATACAATGCCGGGGTTGAAATCGATTATGTTCTCAAGCAATATGCCGAAATGTCCGGAGCTGAGAACCAACGGCTCACCGAACTAAAAATACAGTTCTACACCCAATCTTATCAACTTTTTAGAGCGGCAGTTTTGACAGCGCAGACGAACAGTCTTAATTACGACCCGCATACGTTCGCCATGTGCTGTAATAATCTTGCGCGGGAACTCAATTTTAAAGGGGAATATCAGGATGCTGTTACCATTGTCAACGAGGGCATAGCACAAAGTAAATTTATGGTGATTCTTCTCAATAGAATGTACATTTATATGAGCGCTGGTATGCCTGAAAGTGCTATTATCGATGGCGAAGAGCTTTTGGGAGAGTATTTTGAAGAAATGGACTTTATTACCTTAATTAGCACGATTGATGTGGTATGTCTGAGCCACTCGGATATTGGTCAATATCAGGAAATGCTGTACTGGGCCGACCAGGGACTCGAATACTATCAATCGGTAAATCCAGGTGACCCACTTCTTCAAGACGAGGAAGTTGTACGCTGTGTAACCAATTTCTACATATCTAAATCCAAAGCCGCGTCGATGCTTGGCTTAGATGTTAATAATTCGGTGGATTCCGAACAGGCTGACTCCTTACTGGAAGCTATGCCCGACAATCCGAGTTTGATGATAAGCAGAGGAGAAACGTTTTTAAGGGATAAACAATGGGAAAAGGCTTTGGAATGTTACAATCAAGCAGTACATTTCGGGCTAGAAAAAGGAATGGCAAGATCTGTTCAGGTTGCCTTGTACAACCGGGGATATGTTTTAGAAGTGCATATGAAAGATAGCGAATCAGCTCTTGAAAGTTTTGAGCAGAGCATTGGGCATGGCAACACAGATTTTTGGTGTTATTACTGGGCCGTACACAGTGCATACCACCTGACAGAAAATGAAAAAACTGTGCATTACGGTACATTGGCAATCTCCATGCTGCCGGAACAGCAAGAAGTTACGGATGACATCGCGGCAGAACTATATGAACATATCGGTACTTCGCTGATTGATATCGGACATTACACAGAGGCAGTGAAAAATCTTGAAATCTCACTTGGACTTTTCTATAATCGTATTACAGAAGATAACTTAAAAATCGCACGGGCGAACGTCAAAGAGCCAGGCTTTTTTAGAAAACTTTTCGGACAATAGCAAAGTTTTAATCTTATAAACTTAATATCGGCGTATGAAGGGTACAATCATCAGAAAAATAAAAAAATCGGACAACGATGCTCTTTTAAAACTAATTAGAGCTGTGTTTGAAGAGCACAACGCACCAAAAGAAGGAACTGTTTATTCCGATCCTACCACTTCAGACTTATATGCACTTTTCAGCAATGAAAGTGCCGTGCTCTGGGTTGGTGAGGTAAATGGCGTCGTGGTGGGCTGTTGCGGGATTTATCCCACTGCTGGATTGCCTCCGTACTGCGCAGAGCTGGTTAAGTTTTATCTCAATCCAGCGTTCAGAGGCATGGGGCTTGGTAAAGCGTTAATGAATAAAAGTATCGAAAGCGCAAAGAGCCTAGGGTACGATAAAATCTATCTCGAGAGCTTTCCGGAATTTTCAAATGCTATAAGAATGTACGAAAACATGGGCTTTAGGTTACTTCAAAAGCCATTAGGAAATTCTGGACACCATGCCTGTTCAATATGGATGCTTCGTAGTGAAGAAATTAGGAAACTTTAGACTATATAAAGTAATCAACTAAACGCTTAGGTATGGTAATTGTTAGAAAATAAAGCGTAAGTATCTTTAAAAACCAACTTCATTTGTATGGCTTTAAAAAAATTGGGCATAGTCTTATTTACAGTTTTATCGTTTATATTTCTTTGTGGATGTACAACTAAAAATGCTATTCAATTGAAAGAAATTATGGACGAGAAGGAAGTTCAGGCAACTTCTATTTTGATTGGTGAAAAAGGTATGGAGTCTGCTAAGCTGAACTATTTGATCCAACATGATTATGACAGCGCCCTATTAATTATCGATCAACAGGAAACAGCGTTCAACGTTATTCTCAAAGATTTAAAAAATGCAAATGTTGATGGTATAAAAAAAGGTAAAGAGATCCAGCAAGCTGAGATTGATTACTATATGGCTCTCAAAAATCTATATCTCTTTTCCAAAAGAGAAGTTGAGCAGCAAAAGAAAATAGAGCAGGAAAAAAACGAACAAAAGTTCAGGATTGCCATCGATGAAAGATATAAACTTGCTCTTGATAAACAGCGTTTATATCAGGTAGTTTACGAAGCGGATGACAAAAGAAATCGTATCAAGAAGCAATTTGAAGTTGAAAACAGTCTTTAATAACTTTCAAATTTTTCTCGTACATTAATCTTATCGTAGCGTTACGATATTACCTCTACTGTATTTTATGCTGCTTTCATTTTCCTCAATTTTTATATGTCCGCTTTCTATGATGATGAACAAAAAATTTTAAGGTGTCAATGATCTTCCTACAATTCCCTCCTTAAATAAGGCTATTTCCGTAAGTACATTTATCATTTATTATTATGCTGAAAGTATCCATAATTGTATAAAATCCATGTAAGGTTTTAACTATCTTTAAGCTTATTTAAGGTTTCTTCAATCATTTCCATACACCTTTTAACCTTTTCAGCGGAAGCATCGAGCGTATAGCCATCATCAATCATTTCCTTTATGAGCAGCATTTTTTTGATGTTCTCATAATTATATCATCTGGTTTTACCTTCCTCTTCCGTTAGGCTTTGTATAATTACTTTTTCTTCCCAATAATGTATTTGCCTTGTCGGAATGCCTGTTATTTGTGCAACTTCTCCAATTCCCACAACTAATTTATCTAAAAAATTAAACTCAAATGAAAGGTCTTTATTATTATCTGATTTGCTCATTTGTAAATAATTTACAATTATTGATAATTAAAAGCAATAAAAGTATGAAAAATACAATTTCAATTTTATCTATAGTATTATTCTGACATTTTTAAGTATGAACGTTATGCACGCATAAACAAAACAAAAATCGGCACTTATTCTGATTGAAATCCAAAACGAATGGATGCATCTAGAAGGAAAATTGAGAAAATTATTGGTAGAGTCTGTGCAACCTGCGAAGGTATATCGCTGGGCGATGTACTGCAAACTGCTACGACCGCTGCTTTGGTCAAATCGGTTAGTTTTGCTACCAGTACGCTGCTGGCCAAACTGGGTAAACGAAGATGATGAGTATAGCAAAATCAGGCGAATAGAAATACGCGTCTGATTGTTTAGAAGCGAGACAGATAAGCTCGACAACTCTATTGTCCGTTCAGGCCCTCTTTGGGATAAATCAGGCAGCCGATTTTGGAGGGATGGTCCTGTACTAAGCTTTCCCTACCTTGCCTGTTGAGCATAAGTATAATCATTAAATCTCCACCTGATGCCATCGTAAAAAACAGTCCGAATGCCAACCACACTATATTGCCTAAAAACAGGGCGACTACCGAAGGTAATATGCCCAGGATAATACCGGGAGCGGCAGCACCGATCTGATATTCTCTCACCTTCAGCGGTTCTTTGCAATGACAGTATGGGGTGATGGACTTCCATAAGATGCCGAAGCGAATGGACCGGAATCCCGAGGCGGCATATCTGGACCAAGTTATGCCGTGAATAAGCTCATGTACAATCACCCCCGCAACAATAGTGAGGATCAGCGAGGCAATCCCAGCTGTACCCGACGGAAAAGCGGCTTTATAATTCGCAATGGAAAGCCTTTGCGGCCATAGAGCGTAAAAGGCAAGACCAAAGACCAGCGCAAATGGCAAGAAGTAGGCAAATGACCTAAGCTGCGCTTGAACTGGATTAATCGTCAGCTCCTGAGCATTTCCAAGATTCGGATTGGGTTCTTTCATACTTAAAAATAATAAAAAAAGTAGAAAGTCCTACTTTCTAAGTTCTTGAAGCGAAGAACGTTGAATAGCAAAAGATCTTTACTGATATGATAATTTCGAGGAAATTTACAAATGACAACAGAATCTTTCAATTCATGAAAATAGGTAACCGACCTACTGTAAATCTTTGTAATTTGCAATATCAATATTTGATCATATAAATAGAATATACAGTTCAGCAAATCCGTGAAATGTATTTTTGATCTGGAAATTCCTCATCTTTTACTTTCTAAAAATTGGCGAGCATTGTGATTTTTGGGATCAAGTTCCAGGGATTTGCTGTAATTTTTGATGGCTTCTCTGCGATGTCCGAGTAGTTCTAGCGTCTCTGCATAGCTATCATAGACATTGGCACTTTTTGGAAACAGCAAAGTGTTTAATTGAAAAATCTGTAATGCTTCCTTTTTCTTATTTTGTTCAATAAGCTGGTATCCCCACGAGTTGATTTCGTCTTCTGACAAATCAAATTCTTTATTACTACGCTTGATATTAGAATAGATTTTGAAACTATTTTGAAAATTATTTTTCAGAAGTCCCTGCCGTAGCAGCTTGAGATTTTTACTCAATCCAAAACCGTTTGCTATTTTCATATCTGGGAAATAATATCCTGCTATCTCATCAATGAACCATTCCGGATTAGAGCCCTGAAGATTAGTCAAAACGATTATCGACAAATTATCTTTAGGATAGACGAATAATGCAGAGCGCATTCCCCCGACAGGAGCCGCTGCGGGATGTTCATCCCTGACTACGGTCGGCCAGCCCAAAGCATAGCCATTAGTCAGTTTGTTAAAACCATCAATACGATCGTCGTTCAATTTTACAGAAGTTAACAATTGCTGGACGCTACCCTTATTTTTCAACAGCTTTCCGCTTTGTAATGCAATCAGCCATTTGGCCAAGTCCTCCGATGTCGAGGTTATACCTGTTGCAGTTCTGAAGAAGAGTGAGAAAGTGGCAAAGGCATTATGAAGCTTGCCGTCATTGATCCATTTACCGTCCACATTGACAATTGTAGAATATGCGCCTTGGTCATGGAATTGATTGAAAATGAACTTGTGGAATCAACGGAAATCTGATGTTCAATGTTGGCAAGACCATATGCGGACAGCTTTTCTAAGCTGTTGTTTCTGATAACAGCAAGCTGAAGTCCGGGGATTTTTAACTTCAGCATCTTTTCTTTTATAAAAAGATCAATGCTATCCGAAGTACTTTGAGCAAAAACCTGTTGAGACAATGTGCTTGTAAATAGGAGTAAAATGATTTTGAAATAACTTTTCATATGGATATTATAAATGGTGAAACTAGGATAATGACAACTGGGATCTTTCATTTGTTACATTGTATTCCTCCTGTGAGTAACTTTTTCCTTTCAATATGCGCATATTACGTAATGGAGATAAAGACTATTAAAAAAATGCTAACGATCAATGAATTTGGAATTTTTGCAATGGTACAAAACAAAACATTTTTTAGAATAAAATATCTGAGATGACGAAATATTTATACAAATAATATCGTTCTGGCTACAACATAACTACTTTCGGATACATTTATAAGTTTGCCAAATCTGAACTTTGGTTTATAAATAGTTTAGGATATGAAAGTATTTGTTACAGGCGCTACAGGTTTCGTAGGAACAGCTGTAGTACAGGAATTATTAAAAGCTGGTCACCAAGTTCTAGGTCTGGCAAGATCAGAAGAATCTGCTAAAAAATTAATTAACGCAGGAGCAGAGCCCCATGTTGGTGACCTGATGGATTTTGAAAGCTTAAAGTCAGGAGCCAAACTCTCCGATGCTGTGATCCATTTAGGATTTGTTCATGATTTTAGTCGTTTTCCCGAAATGTGCATTTTAGATAGTAAAGTGATCGAAGCTGTCGGAGATGCGCTGGTTGGAACTGATAAACCCTTTCTGATTACTTCTGGAACCGCGCTGTTTTCAAAAGATGGAATAACAACGGAGAATGACAGAGAGGTGAACCATCCCCATCCAAGGATTGCTACTGAAAATGCAGCGGATGATCAGGTTGCGAAAGGCGTAAATGTTTCGGTGATCAGATTATCTCCCTCAGTACACGGTGAGGGGGATGAAATAGGTTTTGTTCCATTATTTATAAAAATAGCAAAAGAAAAAGGCGTCTCAGCCATCATTCGCGAAGGAAAGAACCACTGGCCAGCTGTGCACCGCCTAGATGCAGCAAAGCTTTACCGCCTAGCCCTTGAAAAACCATTTGAAAAAGGAACTAGATATCATGCTGTAGCGGAAGAAGGAATTCAGCTTAAGACAATCGCTGCTGAAATTGCCGAGCGTCTCAACATCCCACTCATTTCACTGAATGCCGAAGAAGCTGAACAGCATTTTTCTTGGTTTACGCATTTTGCAAAACTCGACAATCAAAGTTCAAGTACGCTAACAAGGGAAATGCTGGACTGGACCCCGGTCCATCCGACTTTACTGGAAGATTTAAAAGGCTCATATTATTTTTCTGGGCTTTAAATATTTGTACTTTTGTTCTGATCCACATATACTAAAAATGCTGTAATGCCATGTCCGATAATAAACTGATAAGACTAAAGACCATTTCCGAATTTCATAAGCTTCGAGGATTGCCGGCACCAAAGCACCCACTGATCAGCGTGATAAATTTTGAAGATATGACCGACAATACGAGGATTGGAAAACAAAGCTTGCTTTTCGATTTTTATCTAATTTCCGTTAAACGGGATATGGATCACAAGTATAGATATGGGCAACAAGATTATGATTTTGACGAGGGAGTGATGTTCTGCATGGCACCGCATCAGGTGCTTAGTGTAATACGTGAAGAGCAAGGGAAAAATCCTTCCGGATGGATGCTGATGATCCATCCGGATTTTCTCTATGATTCGCCAATGGCGACATCGATCAAAAGATATGAGTTTTTCGATTATGCTGTGCATGAAGCGCTTTTCCTTTCAGAAGACGAGGAACTGAAGATGCAGCAGATCATCGAAAATATCAAACAAGAATATCAAGGAAATATTGACCGGTTCAGCCAAAATATTATTATCTCTCTATTGGAAACCTTATTTAATTACTCCCACCGTTTTTATCAGCGTCAATTCATCACCCGCAAGAAAGCGAGCCACCAGTTTTTGGAAAAGCTTGAGATTTTTCTTGATAAGTATTTTGAAGACAGAGACATCATGCAGAGTGGATTACCAACGGTACAGCTGCTTTCCGAGCAGCTCAATATGTCGTCACAGTATATGCGAAGCCTACTCAAATCCTTGACAGGGCACACGCCCCAGCAGATCATTCATGAGAAAGTGATTGAAAAGGCCAAAGAAAAGCTTTCCACAACTGAACTAACCATCAGTGAGATCGGCTATAAACTGGGCTTTGAACATTCACAATCATTTAATAAACTATTTAAGGCCAAGACCAACATGACTCCGTTGGGTTTCAGAAAGTCATTCAAAAGGATTAATTCTATTTAATTTGATTTTTTCCAGAAAACAAAATTGGAGTAAAGCGTAGTTGCTACTAAAATAAATAGTGCGATGACATAAATGGTTTTAGATAGCATATCGTTTTTCGAACCAACAAAGCAAATAATGAGTAGGCTGCTTATATAAATTATACCCGCATTAACCCAAATTCTTGATACCTTTGGAGAATACATTTTTTTTGGTGAATCATAATCCGAATTCAATTCTGAGATTCTATTTTTATCCCAATAAAGGAGAATTAAACCCGCAAGCATCATCAAACTAGTGATTATCCAAGTACCCTTAAAGTGCATTGAAATTGTAATCATCCAGATATTGGCTGTTATGGCCAAAAAGAGAAATGTTCCAATTAATGCAAATCGCTGCGTCATCAGAAGGATTGCAGTAATTATCTGCATAACACCTAGAAAGTTATAATAGATACCGGAAAGATAAAGTACTTCAAAAAACTGCCCTATGGCACTTGTTGTAGGTAATTGAGTAAATCTTTCGCCAACCATTTTTGTAAACCCGGAAGGGACGAATGCCAATGCAACAAGGTATCTGATATGAATAATCGTCCATTGGATAAATTTATTTTGTTGTAATTTATAAAACATATTATTTAACAGGTATTAGGTTAGGCCGATCAATTTGTCCTTTCCTTGTGCTTACGTCTATATTTGATGATTGCAGCGTGACTTTTTATTTAGCGCAAATTTATCCTAATTCAGCAAATATTGCCAATGGTTATAATTAACCAAAAAATATCCCGCTAGTGAACCCTTTCCTTTGGTTAAAACATAAACTAGAAAACATTATGTCCATAAACCAAAAAACCTAAAGGATCTTTAACCGTAGAATTTCAAAAAATCAGCTGGCCTGTAGTACATAGGGCTGATACAATAAATCAACTGACCTCCCCGGAAAATAGGTCATGTCTAAAGTAGAGGTAGAAATGTTGAAATATTATTTTATATTTGCATGATACTTGACTAATCAAGTGTTATGCAAATTAAAATATGGAACTCAATATTATATTAAACCTACTGAAAGTTCAGTCTCTCATCACAAAGAAATTTGATGGCCTAAGCCTTCATGGAATTAGCCTTACAGATTTTATGATCCTGCATATCCTAAGCAGTGTTCCCGGCAATCGCTTAAAGAGAATTGATCTGGCAGAAGGCATTGGTTTAACGGCATCCGGCATTACCCGGATTATTTCTCCTATGGAAAAGATGGGGCTTGTTGTAAAAGAAGCAAATGAAAGAGACGCCAGAGTCAGCTATGTGAAACTCACCAGTGCCGGCGAGCGTGTGTTTAAGGAAGCAAAGGTTACTGCGACTCAAACTTCTAAAAACATGTTAGCTGGAATATCCAAGAATGAGTTAAAAGTTTTCGCTTCTCATTTGAAAGGGTTAGGAGGAGACCTCTAATATTAAATATAAAAAACATGTCCAAAAAGCCGGAAACGATATGAAAGAAAAGCTGAGTAGAACGATTGATATATACTGATATGCTAAACAAAACCTATACTTACCCCACGTATGAAGCCGGAAGGCATTTGGCGTTAAAGAAGATTCAGGGTTCCATTGTGAACCTGAACCTGATCCGGTTAAAAGAGTTCGCAGATTATTCCGATTTTCCCGATATAGCTCCGGAAACAACGATTTCCGGTTATGAAGCTTTTATGAGTTACATACAACTCGCCAAACCATTTGTGGAGCAGACTGGAGGAGAGATACTTTTGGTAGGAAAGGGAGGCCGATTTCTTATCGGCCCGGAAAATGAGCAGTGGGATATCTGTATGCTGATCAAGCAAAAAAGCGTATCAGATTTTTTCGCTTTCGAGCAGAACCCAGATTATATGAAGATTACAGGGCATCGTTCGGCTTCTATATTGGATTCCAGACTTTTGCCCTTAGAAATGCTATCATTTTAAACAACAGATGGGTTATATTGAACTAAGAAATGCCGCTATATATTATCAGTTATACGGTGCTGAAAACAAGGATACTATTGTATTGGTTAGCGGTCTGAATACGCAGATGACCCGCTGGGAAGCAACATTCGTTAAGATGCTTGCCGACGAAGGGTTCCTGGTTATCTGTTTTGATAACAGGGACTGCGGAAAAAGTACGTTTACAACAGATCGCCATAGCGATACGTTCAATTTTTCGCTGAACAGTTTTTTACAGGACCCCGAAAAATATCCTCCTGCTTATTCTTTACATGATATGGCAGATGACATCAGGGATCTGCTGCAATCGCTGAATATTAAAAAGGCGCACATTGTCGGCCGATCCATGGGAGGGATCATTGCGCAGTTATTTTCATCACGGTATCCGGCAATGACTCAGACACTAACGTTATTGATATCTTCAAGCTTTAATCCGGCTCTTCCGAAACCTGATGATGCACTGGTAAGAAAAATGACCCGCTCATCTGTAAATTTTGAAGATAATCTGGAAGCATACCTGAAAGAAAGAATAGACTTTATGAAAGCTATTTACGGCAGCAGATATATTCTCAATGAAGAAAAAGAACGGACATTAATTATTGAAGATCAAGTCCGGCAATCTTCTGCAGTCAGGCCTTATCGTCAGATCATTGCCCTCATCAGTTATGTATTTAATCCAGGTCTTCTCACAGGTATTCAGGTACCTGCACTGGTTATACACGGGGACGAAGATCCATTGTTCAGTATTGAACATGCGATTGATTTAAAAAACAATATACCCGGCTGTCAGCTTATCATCAAAAAAGGGATGGGGCACGCGATACCGGAAGCACTGTTTCCATCATTGGTGCAGGATATTTCAAATTTTATAGTTGTATCATAATGTGCCGGATCATGATTAGGTAATTAATAAAGACTAAAAATGAGTGTTGTCATATATCGGTTTTTGTTGCTGACAACGCGTAAACCATCGGGATTTTATCTTCCAGATGAGCAATTCTGAACTTGCCGGGCTCAGACTCTACCGAAAGATCAAAGTTATTATATGGTGAATAGTCAAACTCTTCAAAATAGGTTATGCCGAGGCCGTTTTGTATCAGGCTGCTGATTACCTCGCCTAAGCTGTGGTTCCATCCAATTGTTTTTACTTCAATTTGCGCCGCTTTATCTGCGTAGGTTCCTTTTTCCGTTTCTATAATGGCACCGGAATTAAAATACTTGTATTCGATTTTTTCAAACCGGGAATCATACATCCACACCACAGGATGAAACTCCACAAAAATAAATCTACCGCCGGGTTTCAGGAACTTTGAAATCACCTTCGCCCACCGATCCAGGTCGGGAAGCCAGCCGATGGTCCCATAGCTCGTAAAAACAATGTCAAACTGACGATCCAGATGATTGGGAAGGTCGTAGACGTCGCTGCAGATAAACGATGCAGTGGAGTGGGCCTGCTTTGCCAGTTCGCGGGCCTTCGCAATCGCCACATCCGATAGATCAACACCCACTACCTCAGCTCCAAGACGGCTTAATGATATGCTGTCCTGCCCGAAATGACATTGTAAATGCAGGACAGAGGTATTTGAAAGATCTCCCAGTATATTCAGTTCGATATTCTTTAGCGAATTTTTGCCCTTTAAGAAACCGTCCACATCATAAAAATCGGATTTGATATGGATTTCTGTGCGGTCATTCCATGATCTCCGGTTGATGTCTACGTAATTTTCCTCGATATTCATGATTTATTCTGATGCGTTAAATTCTTAAAGATACTAAAATAGGTTATGTTTTGTTATCACGGAGAAGCATGTGGATGATGGGGTTTATTCCCGTAGCCCTTTCCACGCTTTCCGTCACGGATAAAAAGCATTCTGGGATAATCGTCAAAAGTTGCGAGCCTGATTTGTTGTGACATACTACTAAAATTGATGGTATACTTAAATATTCAAAGATGGTTTCCCGGCTGCGATGGTATAGGCTTCTTTCAGCACTTCTGAATACGTCGGGTGGGCATAGCAGAGGGAAGCCATGTTACTGGCTGTTACTTCGTATTCCAGGCCGACAACTGCCTGTGCGATCAGGTCCGCCGCCCGGGCGCCGATAATGTGTACTCCTAAAAGTTCTCCATATTTCGGATCGGAAAGCACCTTTACAAAACCGTCAGGCTCCATACCCGCCCTTGCTCTGGCATTTACGGCAAATGGAAATTTACCAATAGAATACTCCAGTCCCTGTTTTTTTAATTCTTCTTCCGTAACTCCTACAGAAGCAACTTCCGGCCAAGTGTATACTACCGAAGGAATACGGCCATAATTGATATGAGGTTTCTGACCATTGATTCTTTCCACCACAAATACCGCTTCTTCCTCTGCTTTATGGGCCAGCATGGCGCCGCCGATCACATCTCCGATGGCAAAAATATTTAAAGCTGTTGTCTGAAGCAGTTCATTGACTTTAATTGTACCGTCGGCATTCAATTCTACATTGGTGTTTTCCAGCCCCAGACCATTCACATAAGGCTTTCTTCCGACAGCAACGAGGATATAGTCGGCAGTAAGTTCCTGCTCTTCACCTTGTTTATTTCTGAAATAAACCTTAGCCGCATTGCCGAGGTTTTCGGCTTTGTAGACGGCTTTCCCGCATTGTATTTCTACGCCTTCTCTTGTTAATATTTTTGCTAAGGTTACTCCCAGTTCACGGTCCATATTGGCAATCAGCGTGTCAGCATATTCTACAATGGTTGTTTTTGTGCCGATCCTATTGAATATGGACGCCATTTCTACACCAATCACACCTCCGCCGATGATCACAATGCGCTCAGGCTGTTCCTTCAGAGCCAGGGCTTCGGTAGAGGTAATGATCCTGTTTTTATCAATGGCGACCCCAGGAATCGTGGCGGGTTTTGATCCGGTAGCAATAATGAATTTCTGTGACCTTATTACGGTTTCCGTCTGATCAGCATGTAATATCTTCAGGGAATCATTGTTGAGAAAAGATCCCGATCCCTGTAGAACTTTGATCCTGTTTTTTCGCATTAGGAAATCAAGCCCCTGTGTATTTTTAGCCACTACCTCTTTTTTTCGGTTGTACATCTGTTCAAAATTGAGCCCTAGGCCAGAAAACTCAATTCCATGCGCATTAAAGCTCTTTGCGGCTTCTGCATAATGATGCGTGCTGTCCAGCAATGCTTTGGTAGGAATGCAGCCAACGTTTGTACAGGTACCTCCCAATGTACTGTATTTTTCAACCAAAGCTGTTTTATAACCTAATTGAGCGCTCCTGATCGCAGCTACATATCCGCCGGGACCTGACCCGATAACGGTAATATCAAATTCTTCCATTGTATTGATCTAAAATTATATCTATAAAATAAACCGATTGGTCTTTTTTAAGGTAAAAAAAATTATGCTTCAATGCCTTTAATCAGTTTTTCTAAAAAGGACATGGCTATAGTAAGCTCTGCCATATGGCTGTTGACTTTCGCCTGCATGAACGCCCCCTCGATCATTGAAATCATGATCACGGCCATTTCAGTTGGATCGGTATCTGCCTTGATTTCATTCCTTTCTATGCCCCGCTTTATCTGGTTTTCAATAGACGTTTTCCAGAACCCCAGTGCTTTCTGTGCGCTTTCTTTCAGTTTAGGATGCGTGTCATCTGCTTCTGTAGCGGTATTTAAAATGGGGCAGCCTGCCTGAAGGTAAGGATACCTGAAATAATTTTTATAGGTCTGCGGATAAACCAGCAACCGTTCTATTGAATGCTCCGTAGCGAGTATGCGTTCTTTCATATGCTGAGTGATCCTGGCGAAGTTATGGTCAAACACGCTCAATGCGATCTCGTCTTTGTTCTCGAAATTACCGTAGATGCAGCCTTTTGAAAGCCCTGTGGCGTTCATTAAATCGTTTATCGATGTGCCCGCATAGCCTTTTGTATTAAATACGGATGCGGTTTTCTCGATAATCAGGCGCTTGGTATTTTCAGATTTTGTAGTTTTCATGCAGCATAAATTATCATTTATGACAAAGGTAAATAAAAAAATAAAACAATCGGTCTTTTTTTTAACATGTCAAATCCCAGTCTTGCCTCGTATCCTTATTTCAGGATATTCAGCCGTGAAAACATAATCGGTCCGTCTTATTATTCCGGTAAGGTCCATATAATCAAGTTAAAATGGTTACATGTTGTCCTGGAATATTGCTTATTCAAAGAACAAGTTAATATATAAAAATAGCAGGTTTTTGTATGGAGATTAAATTAGCTTATATTTTTTGCCCTGATCGCCGATACTGTCCGCTTGTCAGCAACACCGTCAAAATATTTTTTGAGGACTTCATTAAATATATTTTCTGTATCGCTAACCATTGCAAATAATGTCATGCAGGAGCGCAACTTGAGGTAATCGGGATATCCGAAGATTTCCTCTGCCGTAAAGCCATCGAGCTGTAGGAGGGCTTCTGAAATTTCAATCAGGTGCTTCCCAAGAACGGGGTGGGCCAAATATGAGATTGCTTCAGATACACCGGAGATGCCATATTCGTCGGATATTGCACTACTTCCCAAACCCCTGAGCTGCGGGAACACATACCACATCCAATGGGAAGTCTTCCTGCCATTTTTGATTTCAGAAAGTGCCTTCAGGTAAACTTGGTTCTGGGCATCCAAAAACCTTTTTAATTCCATATAAGTTTGCGATTTAATATAAATTCCAATATACAAAATTAAGCAAATTATTTCTGCATCTTTTGCCTTGGAAGCCCGATTTCATGCTCCTGCGGATATGGCACGCGATGGATCATGCTGACATTCTCGCGCAGATTCTGGTGCGCCATAGTATGCAAATCGGCGGAAGCTAAGTTATATAATGTGGCATTATAGTACATTTTCCCACGCTTATAGGCGACTATGCCAACGCAAAAATGTCCTATATTAACATTATGCAAAATAGCCAATGACATAGTCTTCACCAATGATGTTCAAAAAGTAAAAGCTTTAGAGCAAAAAGAGCGTGCAATGTATGAAAAATTGCTTTTAATTTCAGAATTGAAACGCATTTACATTGCAAGACACTTAAAAAGATAGCCTTTTGATTTACCCTTTATAAGCACAATGTATGCCATATAAAGAACACATAACTGCACCAGATTGAAAAAAGGTTGAAGCAAATCATGTCTTATTTTAAGTAAACTCTTTTATGGCTTTTGTAAATTTGGTAAAAATCTATTTTCGCAGATTATGGCTGTACCTGTCAATAAAGAAGAATTACAAAAGGCAATTGAAACGAATTACAACAAACTGAAAAAGGAATTATCGACCATTCCTGTTGAATTAACTACCACCACAGATTTAGAAGGACATGCAAAGGATACTACAATGAGTATCAATAATCTTATTTCTTATTTGATAGGGTGGGGAGAATTAGTGCTTAAATGGAATCGAAAAAAAGATAATAATGAGCTCGTAGATTTTCCTGAAACAGGTTATAAATGGAGGTAGTGTAAACTGAACTGTGTCACAGTACTCCTTTTAGGGTTCGGGATTAAGAGGCTGAAAGCCTCAAGCCCGAACCCTAAAAGGAGTTGCCGAAGGCTTTGATCCTATCCCCAAATTTAATATGTAATTGTTGCATTGTCAAACACCAATTTCGAATCGGCATGGTCCATTTTTTGGAAATATCTTTTATAGCCAGATATACAAGCTTTAACAGTGCCTGATCCGAAGTAAACGCCCCCTTGGTCTTGGTGACTTTTCTGATCTGACGGTGCATAGCCTCGATCGCGTTCGTAGTATAGATTGCTTTTCTGATGTCTGGGGTGTATTCAAAATAGGTAGAGAGATTTCCCCAGTTATCCAGCCAGCCTTTGACCGAAAGCGGGTATTTTTTGCCCCATTTATCCTCAAACTCCAATAGTTTTTCATAGCCCTGTTCCTGATTATTGGCCTGATAAACAGGTTTCATATCGGCAATAACGGCTTTTTTATCTTTTTCCGGCACATATCTTAGGCTAGAGCGTATCTGGTGTACGATGCAAAGCTGAACCTGTGTTTTGGGGTAGATGGATTCGATAGCCTCCGGAAAACCTTTCAGACCGTCCACGCAGGCTACCAGGATATCCTCCACACCCCGTTGTTTGAGATCGCTCAGAACCGATAACCAGAACTTGGCACCTTCGTTCTCCGAAAGGTAGATGCCGATCAGTTCTTTACGGCCATCTTGATTGACTCCCAAGATATTATAAACCGCCCGGCTCTGCACGCTGCCATTATCCTTGACTTTGTAGTGCATGCAGTCCAGAAAAACAAAAGGATAGACCGATTCAAGCGGACGGTTTCGCCACTCGTTCATCGCAGGAATGATCTTGTCAGTGATGTGGGAAATTTCTGTAGCAGAGATATCCATCGCGTACATCTCCTTAACATAGCTGGAAATATCACGCGTGCTCATTCCTCGGGCATACATTGCTAAAACATTGTCTTCCAGTTCTTCGGTGATAATCAGCTGACGTTTAGGGACTATCTTAGGTTCAAAAGTGCCATTACGGTCACGGTTACTTTCCAGTTCAAAATGGCCGGACTGAAGACTTCTGACCGTCTTTTTTGTCTTCCCGTTTTTACGGTTGTTTTCTCCAGAGGCTTTGCTTTCCTCGATATGATGATCAAGCTCGCCCTCAAGCATCGATTCCAAAAGGTGTTTCAGCATCGGAGCAAAAACACCATCAGTACCGCCCATCTTTTTACCGGCGTAAAGCTCCTTCATCGCTTCCGCTTTGAAGCGCTCAAAATCAAATTTCTCGTTTCCCATTATTCTGTGTCTAATATAAATATTCTTTATCTGACACAGTTTAATTTACACCCTCGAATTATTACTTATTCATGAGCTTATACAAGGAGAATTATGGATTGAAGAAGAATCCTTTGACTTGGAATTAATGATAAATAAAGTAGTAAAGTCCTAATTTCAAAACAGCTTAGTTGATAAAACAAGAGTATTTTTTTTGAAAGTATCCTTACCTAAAATCAGGCAAACAAATACAGCTGATCCTCTTCATCACTCAAAAAATGATCCTCATTGCAGATGGTGTCAATCTCAAAATCATATAATCTGAAACCAGCTATTTTTAATGGATCAACGCATTCTAATTTTTGATCTTTAAGTACATATTTTTCGCGGAGATCCATCCAAAGTCTGCCGAGGTAGTTGCTTCCAACAAGGTCACCATTTCCCATATTCTTTACCCCCCAATATTGATCCTTATGAGATAACTCTACGATTGACCTTCCTGCCGTTTCTTTTAGGATTGGATACAATTTATTCCAATGTTGAGAGAGCTTAACCTCTAAAACCCATCGCATTATCTTTAATTTAATCAAATCCCAGTCCTGTCTCGTATAATAAAGATATTTTTTGCTGATCATTTTAGCTGTCATAGGGCTTTTCTGAGTTAAGATCTCATTTTGAGCCTTTGGAAATAAAGAATATCTCATGGCTTGATAGAGAGCCTCACTACTTGGAATAATGATATCATTAATAAAAAGAGGAAATTTGGAAGACATATTTGACAACTCCCCAAACTCTTCATTTGTTTTGGAAAACATAACCACACTATCGATGTGATAAGTATTATATTTCTTTGATTCCATTGACATTATCGCACTCCTCTATTTTTTACAACGAATAAGGGTCTCCAATTATTACTTCCCCACCAAAATACTATAGGAGAATTATTGGGAATATTTCTATATGTGAAGAACAACGTTCCAAGGCCAAATGTTTTATGTGATTTCACAGTATAACCTAAAGGTCGGATTTGCTCTACTCTTAATTCTCCTACTCTGGAAAGGATTTCGATGCCTTTTGTCAAAAATAAGGTTTCTAATCTATTTCTAGCAACAGAAGAAGAAAATAAATTTTCTTCGTGCGGTTGAGTAGAAAGGCGAAACGCGTACTCAGATTTGTTAACGGCATTAAGAGAATTTAAATACTCATGAATTACAGGGTCTTGGTTATCAATAGGAACCATGTTGTTGAGTTTAGGGCTGTAATCTTTTATATTATTTTCGATCATATAGTACACCTGGATGTGGAGAATAGCTTCGACTTCAGTACCAATATTTTTGATCAAACCATATTTGGTATTATAAATACCCCAAGAGTGACCACACAGAAGGCATACGTGAATTTTGATTTGCTTGTCTTTGAGGTATTGAAAGTTCGTTTTCGTTTTGTCGACATCATTTATTGAATTGAACCATTCATTGAAATTTCTAGAAATAGTTTGACCAGTGGATAGTATATCATCCAAATAGATGTATCGCTTAGCGATTCGTCCTGATGACCCTAAATTGCATTTATAGAACTTAACTAAGATTTCGTCCAATAAGTTCAACAATTCACACTGACTTTTATGCTCTGGTTGGAGTTTAAGAAAAACAGTTTCCGCAATGAAAGTGGGTACATCGGGGTATTTAAAAACTTTAATCCAATGATCAATATAAAGTCTTAAGATATGGACACATTTTGTTTTGGAATAGTATGTTTTTTGGAAAATGTTTTGAAGTTCTTCTAATACAAAACCCTGGTCAGGTGTATTAAATTGACTTACCCAATCTAAGACATGTTCTCTTGAGACAGTATTATTTTCATAATCAGACAAGATATTCGCTATATTTTGTGCAGTGTTTATCATAAATGTGGTTATATTGGCTATACAACTTATCTTTTGAAGTTATAAATATAAATATCGTAAAAAATAACAAACTTTATAATCTCCTTCGACAGAATAAAAGAATAACCAGCAGTTGTTTTGTCTTTTATATGGTGTTAATGATGGTAGTTTGTATTGTCTTTTCAAACCTATAGATTATCCATCTCGTTTTCTTACGGTTTCCCGTAAACAATCCTTCTTTCAAACGTATACCTTAGCCTTACAATTTGTAATAATCTTGAAAGTTAATATCTGTAAACATATTAATTCAGAATAAATAATGTATATTAGGCTTGGGTATTAACCTTGCCCGATTGAAAAGTAGCATGCCATGATAGTAACCACGACCAATTCCATCGAAGGGAGGGAGATTTCACGATATAATGATCCAATAGCAGCCAATGTTGTCATCGGCACCAATATCTTTAGCGATATAGGGGCGAGCTATGTAGATTTCTTTGGCGGTCGCTCTACCAGTTATGAGAAGATGCATGAGATGTACAAGCGCGTTACCGAAATGCTCAAGCAGCGCGCGCAGGCAATTCGTGCTGATGCTATTATTGGGCTTAGTGTAGATATCGACGAAATCTCAGGAAAGGGGAGTCAGATGTTTATGATTACTCCGGTGGGTACTCCGGTACATCTTAAAGAGGTTGCCCGCGTTCCAATGGAGAAGCAGGATGATCTATTAGATGGCGAACTGATTCAGCAAAAAGTCCGAGCAGAAATTATCTTAGAAAATTATAAGTCGCTAGAGTCTATCAATAAGGACACTGTCGAATTTATCGCTACGTCAGGTTTAAGGGAATTTGAACCACTTGTATTCAAAGCAATGAATGAGGATTACGGTATAGAACAAACTCCAAAAGAAAAGCAGGAAATGCTATTCCGCTATTTTGATTACTTACCGGATGAGGGCGCCATTGCTATTCTTTATAATGCTTTATTAGAAGGCAATTTGACAACCTTACAAGTAAAACGTATCAATGCGATTATCACTTCATCCAATTTTATAGATTACACAAAAGCTATTAACCTTTTAAATAGTAATGCACATGCTAGACGTATTGCACTGAAAATATTCTCTTTGGACAAAGATTGGTATTCAAAAGAAGATATAGCTATACTGAAAAGTTTAGAAGGAAATGCTTTAGCAAAGTTCTTCCCCGAACTTGTACAAGTTGAGGAATCGAAGGGAATGTTTTCGAGTGGAAAAGAAGTGTGGCGATGTGAATGTGGTCATACAAATAAGCTTGACTATTCAAATTGTGGCTCATGCACACGAGATAAGAGAGGTTTTACTGAGAAAAGTTTAAAGCCGGAAGAGGTGCAGATGACGTTGAATAGAAGGATTAAAATAATTGATAAAACTGTCACTAATTAGTGTTATCAGACTAAAAATTGAGTTTTAAAATGATGATTTTTTTTTACATTTTTATGCAATTGACCTCTCGATTAGAGATAAAGAAGAGCTGAAAAAGTAATCTCATTTTATTATACTAAATTCAAAAAAAACATGAAAGGTAATAATTCATTAATTAAAAAAGTTTTTTATTGCCTAATTCCATTAATCATTCTTTTCGCTATCGAATTGATGGACAATTTTAAAAACTTAAAGTTGTTAGTTTTAGTTGTGAATGGTAATAAAGGAACGGCAACGATTGTCGATAATCCATTTTATGAGTTATCTAAGTCTGAAGAATTTTTAAGTAAAGACGGTGACTTTGATTCGGAAAAATTTGAGGAGTTTTTGAGATCTAAAGCTATTCTAGAGAAAAAATATATAAAATTTGAATATTTTGATGGTGCTAAAATTTATACTGATTCTTTGCTTTATAACTATGACGTTGATTATGGCTCAGACCCTGAAACAGGAAGTTATTATTCTGAATGGGTAAATCAGTTATCTGAGTTTATGCCAACAATTAATACGGAGCCAGTTGGGTATAAATTTGATATAATATATTTTAAAGATTTGTCATACCCCGAAATGGTTGTCTACGGGATTAAAAAACACAAAGAGCATCATGCGATCATAAGAAATTTTATATTTATGTGGGGGCTTGGGATCTTAATTTCAGGTTTTATTTTCAGACATTACTTTATTCTGAAAAATTAAAACAATCAAACTTAGGATTATAGAAGAAAATGAAATGCCCTGGTAGACTTACCTGTTTTTGGGAAGGCTTCAAAAGTGGGAAGGCTTCACTTAACCATTAAAAAGGGGGAGTGTAACTCAAGCTGTGTCATATTTCTTCATCAATTTTTTCATTTATTTTATCCAGATAAGCCTGTAAATCGATAGCAGCAACTGTGCCAATAGCCTGTTGTAGATAACGGGACAGTTGCATGAAAAATGTCACCATCGAATTTTCAGGCTTACTAAATGATACATCGACAAATTGACGACCATTGTAGTAATCTGTGATTCTTTTCTCAAAGTCTTTCGGCTTTGATAAACTCAGATCCTCTGAACCATTATACTCTACAAAAAAACTACCGTAATCTGCAGCACAACCGAAATCTATAGATTTAAAGCCTTTTTGCTTTTCAAGTATTTTTGAAATTGTGCCAGTTCTTTTATAAGTGTTGGTACTTGCTAAAATTCCACCAACAATTTTTGTCAATGGACGTGCGAACACAGTTTTTCCTGATGCTATCATATCGACAGATGTCCGTTTTAGTACACGCACACTTTCTATTTTTTCAGCGGCATAGGTTATAAAGTCTTTGTTCTTTTTCCCTTTACCCATAGGTATACTGCCATTGAAATCCGGTTTTACTTCAAAAACTGCATAGACTCCTTCGGCCGGAATATAATGGAAATCATTCTGGGTAAAAATGAAAGGGGTAAACCAGTTGTCATAAATTACTATATCTATCTGCTGGCTAGTTTGCCCTGTATAATCTATTACAATTGCCTTATCAACACTATACCTGTTTGGTAAATAAGCTCTAAGCCATTCTATCCATGCATTTTCTAAAGAATCTCCTTTCGATCCTGGGTGATTAATAAATTCTCTATTGGTGCTTAATTGTGCGGTCATCTGGTTCTGTAATCCGCTGAAAAGCATTTTTAATTCAACTTTTTTCATAATTGATTAATGTATTATTTTTAAGTAAATAGATTTCGAAGTCATTTAATTTTAGTTTGGAGAGACTGAGAATAAGTAATACTGGATTAGTGATACTAACTGTCGGACAATTTGCGACTTCGATCATAGCATTCAAATCGGTTGAGCTAAACTGAACACTTCCATTAGGATGGGTGTGCCATTCTCCCACATAGTAAATGTTCCTCTCCGAAAATAATTGGTTAAATGTTTCGATTAAACCATCTGTACTTCGTTCGAATGAGTAGGGTTGACCTTTATATTTAATTGGAAGCAAATATTCAACAACAAAGAGTGTTTTGAAATCAGATGAATATCTGCCCAATAAAAATCCTCCAAACTCATCTGGATAGTGCTTCTGTCCAATTTCGCTTAATTCAACTATTAAACTTTCACTTATTTCCAAGGACAATCCGTTTGTAGTATTCAGTTTCAATAGGATATAATTTTAAGTTGTCCGAGATCAATTTCTTCTTTTACAACAAAGGAATGCAATCTTTTATCAGAAGATAAAGTTCTATTAATATGTTTTAAGGCCATTTGTACCATAAGGCTGATGTCATTGTAAGATCCCTTAAAGGTAGGTGCCCAGCATCCGGTAGGATTGTAAAGATCTGATGTATCATTTTCAAGCACATTCCCAAATTGGTTATTTACGAATCTGAATAAATTGGGATAAATACCACATACCAATTCTTCAGCATGGTTGGTAATGGAAAGACTAATAAGGCACGTTTTCAGTTGTAGTCCATCAAGAATATAGAGCAAGTCATTGTCTGTTGAACAATCGAATACAAAATCGTATTCATTTAAAATATCCGTGATCTCAGATTTAGAAAAATCTGTTCCAGTTTGAGCTTTGGTCAATACATCGAACATGGTATTATTACCTATACTGATATTTACGAATGGTGATATTTTACATAAAATGGTTGATAATTCGTGGACCTTGTCAGTGATCCCATTTCTGAATTCATATTCGGATCTACACACGTTTTCAGGTTCCTTTCGGTCGTAGTCGACCAAGTGGATGTTTTTGCAGCCACATCGCACAAGTGTCCGTGCGTGAATACTGCCCACGGCTCCGATTCCTATTATTAGTATTTTACTTTCCGTGAGTTTTTCACAAAATCTACCTCTTCCGAAAAAGTATTCATAAGAACTGTTTCTTGCTATTCCCCAGTCAATTGGTGAGTCAAGGATTTTGGTATTCCAGTTTCCGGTTTTTTTTTCGTTGATATATTCCGGCTCACCAACGAATGGAAAGTTACCGACCTGAAACAAAGCTATTTGCCAATGAACTTCATCATTATTGATGTTATAGCCGATGAACAAGGGTATTATTCCTTTCTGTTTATTTTTCAATAACTTCTTTTCCATTTTATGAAGCTGATTTAACAACTCCAATGGCAAAATAGAAGACAGTTGTTGCCAATTGCTTACAATAAATCTTTGGTATTCAGATGGCGGCTGTGGTGAAAAACAATAAAATCCTCCTTCAGTAGCTTTTTCATGCTGATAAATAGTACTCCATTGACATTTTCTAATGGTTTTATCATAAGAGACGAACTCTTTAACCAAATGGTTGATAACTGGGTTACTGTCGTTTACTTTTCCTAATTCTCCTTCCTGTATTAAGTGAAGATTTACAAAGCCAAAGTCACCGGGTTTGAAAGGTACTTCACAACCTGTAAATATAAAAGTTTGAAGTTTACCTTTTAAAGGGTTTTCAGGAACAACCAAATGCTCGTAATGATCATCTTTATCTTTATTAATATAATACTTAAGTATCCATGCTTTTAGAGAAGCTAGATCAATATTAAGTTTGTCTTTTAAATCCGGATTACTTGTTGTGTGGATGCAGATTAAACCATTTCGCATCACATGGCTGTACTCCAAAAGATCACTATTGAAGAACAAAATTGATTCAGTTTCATGAACTTTAAATGGATATGTAAATGCAATGGAGAATTCAAAAGATAGTGGGCTCTCCATGACGTCAAGCTTGATGGATAGACGACCTGTTACAGTATGATCATCCATGTTAATATTAAGCAGCTCAACGTCCGGAGTTTCCCGTATACAGTTTTCTATAAGTTCTTTACGATTCACCATTTTATCCGAAACGTTCAGTATCTTTTGGAATGGAATGAATGATCGCCGGACCCTTTATACCATAAGAATTATCGGTAGTTTTCTGTTCTTCAAACTGTTCGTTTATTGGGAAATAACTTTTTATATTCTCACTACTTTCCTCGATCCGCTCGATAACAGTTTTAAAACGATTGGCCAAATTCTCTCTTTGCCAAGTATCTAGAGATTCCATTACGTCGTTATTAGAATTTCCAGGATCAACCAATGTAAACGTTTCTTTGGTGATATTTTCTTGGACATAAGTCATCACACCCTTCAATTTATCCCATAGGCCACCAGTTATGGAGGTTTTGTCAAATGCCTTTACTACTAAGAGTTCCATTAAAAATGACTTAAATTGTTCGCCGTTATGGTACTTCCACAATTTTAATAGCCGAATAATTTTCCGCTCATTATCCCTTGCTTTAATATGGTCGATCTGTGAATCAATATTGGTTTTTAGATAAGTGTCTTTCTGGATGAAACCCATGCCCTCATTGAAGAAAACATTGAGATCCCTAGATTCAGGATAATCGTCAGCTGTTAACTCTCTTCCTGGTACTACATCAATACTGACAATATCCCCGTCACTATCTTTGTCGAAAATTACTCCAATTGAAACCTTTTGTTTTCTGATTGTAGCAATATCTTTGTAAGTTTCATATAGGTAATCATAAACATCTTCAAACATTTCACGCAAGGTGGCATACGAATTACGCTTAAATGGAACTACTAAGTCGAGGTCAAACTTACAGTTTACAGCCGTATGCTTGGCGTAAGAGCCAGAGTTAAATGGTCCATAGATATCAGAACCATAACGCTCTTCAAGTGCCTCCTTTATTGAATTACGTTTTTCTTTATACTTTTCTACTGATGATTCAATGTGTGACATCCGATGGGATTGTAGTACACTTTGAAGATGATCATTTCGATTTACTGCCATAATTTTGTCTTTTAAATTTATAATTGGTTATTAATACATAATCATATTTAGCGACAACATATCTTATAAACTTTTTCGCAAAATATGGATTAGAAAATCTGAATACAAAAGATCTGCCAACCTTTTTTCTGCCCAAAAATGGCAGATTTTAAATAAATAATTGTCTTTTTGGCATATTCTGTGATTCACAATGATAAAATTTCTTATACTTAAATCGACAAGTCGTATAGTTTAACTATTTACAGCTGAGATTACACTTTCGGCAATACGCGATATTTCTGTGGCAGAGATATTCATAGCATACATCCCGCGGATAAATTCACTTATCGCCCGTGTGCTCATTCCTTTGGCATACATGCTCAATACGTATCCCTCAAGCTTTTTAGTAATGATTAATTGTTTTAGGCACTACTTTCGGCTCAAACGTACCGGATCTATTACGACCTGTTTCCAGCTCAAATGTCCCAGTGTTAAGGCCACGGACAGTCTTTTTTGTCTTGCCATTTCGCCGGTTGCTATTGCCCGAAGCTTTCTCCTCGTTCAAATGGTTTTCCTTTATCAAAGTCATTATCTTTTTTTTAAAATTAACTCTTTGTAACTTTTCTTATCATCAAAGAATTCATAAGAGACTCCAGAAATAGATAAGTTGTTTGTTGTTGATTTGATACAATCTTGCAATTGTGAGCCTCTTTTAAGGTCTTGTACATTGATTTCATAACTTGAAATTCTGGCGAGAGAATTGTCAGATCTTATTGTTGTTTGAAGGTTCACTATGTTATCTGAATATACCAAGTGATCATCACTTACCATTATTACGATTTGAGTTGAGGGATTAATTCCATAGTGAAGATTAGGAAAATTTTGCGAATCAATGTCTTGTAATTTATTAATCTCGAATACCCCGTTTTCTATATAAAAATGTGTTTGAATATTTTTAGCAATAACGTGTTTTGAAAAGTTAAAAAAATAAGCCTTGACAGTAATAAAATTATAGTTTCTATTATTGTAAAAATCCACAATAGTCGTTTCACATTCAACATCCGCTAGTTTAATTTGGTTAAACATCGAATCTACAATATAATGCGGAGCAGGTTTTGATTGTCCATCTAATCGAATGAAATACTGTCCATTTAATTGATGTGGTTTGGAACCGCTTTCCTGCACTTCAATGATATAAACATATCCGTTATTAAATTCTAACCTCTCAGCTTTTATCCCTGTGGGCATGTAAGATATAGAACTGGAAATTCTATTGATCAGTTGATCTTTTTCCTTTCTTTCTTTAACGGGCACGAAATCGCCTACGCAAACTTTTAGCATGCCTCTTTCAGGAGACTTATCTTCCGGAGATCCCCAAATAAGGACGCCGCCTGAAGAGTTCAGGAAAGCAGATACCGTTTTAAGGATATTGTTGTTAAATACTCCCTCGAAGTCTCCTTTTCCACTTTTAAATTCAAGTATTTCACTTTCTTCTTTCACTTCTGAAAAATAAACCTTAAGGTCTTCAATTGTGAGTTCCCTAATTGATTTTCCGAAAATATTTTTGCAATAATCTGTCATAGCTAATTCTATATGGAGTATCTAAGTTATAATATTTTACTTTAAATGTGAACATTAAATGCTATCAAGGCGGTCTTATACGTCTATAGCTTTACAGTTTTGGTTAAAAACGTAAAGGAAACATGAAAGAACAAGTTTTGTCTCGATTTGAATTCGAAGAAGAATTTAAAGAGAAATTAGTAGAGCTGGTGCTTTATAAAAATCTATCAACATAACAGACTGCAAACAAGTACGGACTCCCCAATACGACGATCTTAATCAATTGGATTAACAATTATAAACGCAAATTAGAAAAGGGAGCCGTAACTTTAGTACCTATGGAAAAGCCAGGAACAAAAGACGTTACCGCTCTAAAAAAACGGATCAAGGATCTGGAGAAAGCTTTAGAAAAAGCCAATGTGCTAATTTACGGTCTTAACTTTATGATTGACCATGCTGAAAAGGAGAACAAAATTGCGATCCGAAAAAAAGTGGTACCAAACAATAAAGCTAATCAAAAAGCATGTGACAAGGATGGGAGTCGGTCCACTTTGTAAATTGTTTGGTAAAAGCCGACAAGCTTATTACGATCATATATGGCATCTTCACGACCATACTGATCAGTAAAATCTGGCTGTAGACATGGTTCGCCTTGTTCGCCGTGAACTACCTGGGTTAGGTGGTAACAAGCTTTATAAATGTCTATATACTCCTTTCCGAAGTAATGGTGGGTATTTCGGAGTAATGA